>CAZLRI010000033.1:0-12077 GCA_964561745.1 uncultured Pseudobdellovibrionaceae bacterium
GGAGTTGGCATCATCACCTACATTTATGTTTAACGTCCCCCGCTCCCTTGCTTTTTTAATTTCACTAAAAATATTATTCTGGGTTGCATCCATGTCTTCCTCTATAAACTTTAACGAGGATTGAATCGCAATAGTTTTTTCTTCGTTATTATCGTCTAGTTTGAAATTTAGAAGTAGCAAATAAAGAAATGTATCGTAATTTAAAGTGAAATAGTTCTCAAAATTTTTAAGGAGCACAAAAGTTCCTTCATTTTTTTCAGCGTAAACATTTTTTATTTCACCCTTTACTATTTCATGTGCGGCTTTCATAAAATCAAATTTAACCTTATTCCCAACATATTTCTTCAAAAACGGATTTTCATCACTGATACTATCCACCAATTTTTCAATGAATTGCTCTAAATCATAATTACTTTCAACGACAATATCTTCCGCATCTTTATATATTCCATGATTATTTTCAGCCATTTTTTGGAATATAGATTTATAACTTGTGTCCACACCAAGACCGCGATTAAAACCATTTCCAAGTAGCAAATGACATTCTTGATCTTTTATATCTTCAAGAACATCTTTATATTTTAGCAATGTTATTTTTTCATTATCCATAACTGTAAAATTAAAAAGTTACCCTCACCGCTCCGCTCATTAATTTGGGGAGTAGCGTATCACGAAGCGTTTCAAGAGTGTTAATTTGTGATTGATTAGCAAAGATTTTGTTAAAATATGTCTCTACGCTACCTTGAAATGCAATAAGAGTATCATTGCCTGGATAAAGGGTTGGGATATTAGCGAAATCACCAGTATTCAAGTTAAGTGTTGCAGTACCACCGCTTGCCATAGAGTTGAGTAAATCATAAGATGATTTCATCGTGAGATATAAAAAATAACGATAGTGATCCTTCTTTGGAATGATTGAATTAATCTGTTGGTTGGTCTGACTCTCGATGGTATTCATGGAAACCAAGCCAACGGTGGCTATACAGCTCACACATATGGATTTTGGAGGTAGCGTTTTGTTTGTTTGTGATTGTTTACCTTTCTCCGTTAAACTATCCGCTGTTTTGAAAAGGAATATATTGCCATGCATGTCCGGAATTTTAATAAATGGAATGTCCCCGTTGAAATACGAATGTATTTTTTTTGACGGTGTTTTTCCACAAATAATATCTCCATAATAAGATAGTTCTCTTTCCTCCCAATCTTCCTTTGCCCCTTCAATAAACCACTGTCTGAAAAGCGTTTCTGCCATAGATTCGAGGGTTTTATTTTGGCGGTGGAGCAGGTCAATTTTATCGTCAAGACTGGAAAGGACTGAGGCTATAGCTTTTTGTTCGGGGAGGGGAGGTAAATTTACTTCAATTTCCCGCATATCCCTAATTGGTAGCTGGGGTTGAGCGCTCCCTGAAGCAAAACTTAAAAAATCATTCTTTAAAAATTTAAAAAGTTGATAATTAAATTTGGGGTCAATATCAACGGGTCTAATTATTACCATTCCTGAATTTATCCTTATATTTTCGAATGGCACCCTGTCATCATAAAAAACAATATTACCAACAGTCCCCCTAGTAGTTAAGACAAGATCATTTCTCTTTAACTTACCCTTGCGCAAAATTTCGTCTTTATGTTTAGTTATAAAATTTAACTCAGAAAAAGCAAAACCCGAATCAGTTACATTTTTTGCATTTAAAAAAAGACAATATTCATTTTTAAAAAATTCTTCTTGTTTAGGATAATTTTTCCCACGATCGCCATCAATAATTTCCATCGGGGAATCTCCCAATTTTATCTTTTTCCACCCATTTTGTTGTGCTTGTGTTTTATTCATACTTCCCATTCAAAAATAATAAAATCAGCCCCGTCATTTTTTCCTTGTCTTTCGGATTACTTTCCGCCACCAAAAGCGTAATGGAGGTGAGCGCTTCCGGCGTAAGGCTGGCGCGCAACAACCCCGCCTTGCGCAGAAACCAAACAAAAGCAAAAGCCCCACTGCGTTTGTTGCCGTCCACGAACGGATGGTTTTTGACCATAAAATACAAAAGGTGTGCGGCTTTTTCTTCTGTTGTGGGGTAGACATCTTTGCCAAATGCCGATTGAAATACATTCCCTATAATACCCTCCACACTGCCCGTGCTTCTTCCTTGCCCGAAAATTTCCGTGGCTTCTTTTTTCTTGATGAGGTCTGTTTTGAGCTCCCGTATGGCATTGGTTAATTCCTCAGCGGTAATTTTTACCTGTTTTTTGCTGTGGCCTTTTTTCGGAAAACTTGATTTATCATACGCATCCAGCGAAAACCAGGTGCCGGCAAAAGCTTTTACCAGTTCCAAAATATCTTCGGTCTTGATGATATTTCCGGCGGGGAGCAATGCCTTTATCTCCGCCACCGCTTGCATAAACTTTTCGTAATTCTTACCAATGCGTTTTATGTTGATGGTGTATCCTTGGAGGAGGTGCTGTTTGAGGGTGTGGGTCGCCCAGATGCGGAATTGTGTGGCTTGTTTGGAATTGACCCTGTAACCAACCGAAAGAATGGCGTCAAGATTATAAAAACTTACCTCTCTTTCGACCTCCCTTTTCCCCTCTTTTTGAACTATCCGGAATTTCCGGACAGTTGAGTCTTCTTTCAATTCTTCAGTCTTATAGATGTTAATCAAATGTTCATTGATGGTACGGACATCAACTCCAAAAACTTCCGCGATTTGTTTTTGAGTTCCCCAGATCGTTTCCTTTTCATAATCGCCCCTGAACTCAATCGCGCCGTTCTTGGCTTGATAAATAGCAATGTTTTTGATGGATTTATTTTTCATAATCAATCTTGCCTAAATTTTCAGAAATTCGTTTGTTCAGTTTTTCTTCTTCCTCCAACTGCTCCTCAAATTCTTTCCTTAGATTGCCAAATCTTTCCTTGAAATCGAAATCATCTTCTTCATCTGGCAATCCAACATAACGTCCAGGAGTTAGTACGTAATCAAAGCCTTTCACCCGCTCGATAGATGCCGAGTTACAAAAACCCTTCACGTCTTCATAGCCCGCATCAGAATTGCGCCATTTGTGGTAGGTTTTAGCGATGGTCTCGATATCTTCCGGGGAAAACTCTTTTGTTCTTCTATTGATCAAATGTCCCATATTACGAGCATCTATAAAAAGGATTTCATCGGTCCGATTTCGATGACCGCCATTTGCCTTATTGCGACTTAAAAACCAGAGACAGGCCGGAATTTGTGTATTTAAAAATAATTTAGCCGGTAGATTTACAATACAATCAACCAGACGAGCTTCGATTAAGGCTTTGCGGATATCTCCTTCACCTGATGTTTTAGAAGTTAAAGAGCCTTTAGCTAAAACAAAACCTGCTATACCATTTGGGCTTAGGTGATATAAGAAGTGTTGAATCCAAGCGTAATTAGCATTGCCTGTTGGTGGCGTGCCATATTTCCATCTGCCATCTTTTCGGAGTAAATCACCGCTCCAGTCGCTATCGTTAAATGGTGGATTGGCAATTACATAATCCGCTTTCAAATCCTTATGACTATCATTTAAAAATGAGCCTTCATTGTTCCACTTTACCTGTGAACTATCAATGCTCCGAATAGCAAGGTTCATCTTGGCTAGCCGCCAGGTTGTCTGATTGCTTTCTTGTCCATAGATCGAAACATCATTAACTTTACCTTGATGGCTAACTACAAACTTTTCAGATTGTACAAACATTCCACCAGACCCACAGCAAGGATCAAAGACGCGACCTTTGTGGGGCTCAAGCATTTCAATAAGTAATTCTACTACACTTCTGGGAGTGTAAAACTGGCCTCCCTTTTTACCCTCGGCAAGTGCAAATTCACCAAGGAAGTATTCAAACACATGTCCAAGAATATCTGCACTTCTTGCTTTTGCGTCACCCAAGGCGATGTTACTAATAAGGTCAATCAACCCTCCAAGATTTGTAGGATCGAGATTTCCTCTGGCAAATACTTTTGGCAAAACGTTTCTCAGAGAAGGGTTTTCTCTCTCTATTGCATCCATTGCCCCATCAACTGTTTTACCGATTGTTGGTTGCTTTGCGTGAGTACGCAGAAAACTCCAACGGGCTGAAGGGGGGACAAAAAAGACCTTTTCTGCCTTGTATTCATCTTTATCTTCTGGATCTGCACTCGCGTAATCCCCTTTGCCACTTACAAGCTTGCCGTGCAGTTCTTCAAAAGCATCTGAAATATATTTTAGGAATATTAGTCCTAAGACAATGTGTTTGTATTCCGCTGCATCGATATTTTTTCGAAGCTTATCAGCGCTTTTCCAAAGCTGTTTTTCGATAACCTCTTCCTTTATTACCTGCTTCTTTTTAACCATATTATATCCTCTTCATCTGCTCGATGATGGCATTGGCTAAGCCACGTTTATCGATCATATATCGATCCCATTTGTTCGATTCTTTCTTTTGCCTGCCAGATACAAATCCAAGCATCACGCCACCCTGTAGCTTATTTGCTAGACGTTTGAAATCAGGTGCTGGGACAAACCAGAGATAATCCCAAAGGTTTATCTCCTTGCTATGGAGCGGTTTGCCCACTTCCACTAATATTTCATAAGCGCATTGTTTAAATGACTTCATAACAACCTCAGTAAATTTCACTTGTTTTATAAGCGGTTAGGTATTTATAGGTCTAATGGAAAGGTTTTTCAAGGGTTAAAGGCTTATTTGGAGATTGACCAATGAATCTTATTTTCTTTGGAGCGGGAGCTTCTTTTGGGGCTGGGACAATAACGCATGACGGAGCAATTTTTGAGTAAGAGGACCGTGGAAATACCGCAATATAATAAATTCTATGATGCGCACGTACGAAAATTTATCAAACCCCTAGTTTTTGAGTAGTTAAAGTGATTGCTCCGTACCTTTTTGCTCCGTGACTGGTGGTTCCGACGAATTGTACAATGGCGCTCATTAAGCGTGCAACTGTCGAGCTATGTCAGAATTAAAATCAAATTTTTTTCGTCCAGTTTTTCAAGTGAATTAAGGATCGTTTTTTGCCATTTTTTGTGCATGGATTTAAATATCTTTTTCATTTCATCGGTATTCTGTTCATTTTTAACCATAAAATGTAAAAGATTCAGCGCTTGCACTTTGTCTTTGTCAGCCTTGTCTTTTGATTTTCTCCTGCCAAATACGATGAGTTTATGTAGAGCGTGAGATGCTGGGTGAGGAAACCTAAGCTTCAAGCCATCATAGCTGATCGTGATCATATGTTCCGTTAAAAAGCTTAAGTAACGAAGAGGTTGAGCGTTAAGACCCAAATCCGGTAGTGGATATGGTTTGTCGTGATCTCTACCAAACTCTGGAATAAGAAATTCAACTATCAGTTCTGGATGATCAAGTCTTATGTACCCGTCGCTTCCCTTAAAATTTATGATAAAACCAAGGTCCTTAAGAATATCCGGAATATCAGTTTTATTTTTAAACTTTGGCGGAATTGGCACAAGAAAATCGATATCCCTTGTCCTGATATCAGGAACATAGGCATTCTTTTCAAAATAGAAACTGTAAAAATAAAGAGCCCAGCTGCCGATTATAATAATGCCATCAAGTACACCGGCTTGATGCAGCTTCTTCAAAACTTGGAGGCATAGGTTAATTTGACTCTTTTCCACGCAATGACCTCTGTAAAAATTTAATCTGGTTTTTCACCTGATTTAGAAGCTTCGTATATTTGGCACGTTGCTTCTTGGCGTCTTCGTATTTTTTGACTTCCTCGGGGGCCATTTTCCCCTTGTATTTATAAATCATTTTTCCATTTTTTTTGCTGACCAGATAATAATATTTATGACCGCGGATATTCTTTGAAACAATGGAGCCCTTGGGAAGTTTTTTTATGGCGACTTCGTAGCCTCTTTTCATTCTCATAGAATTCTTGAGTTCTTCTTTTAATACGCCTTTTATCACTCCCATATTCAATGTCCTTTGTTACCCAACTGTACCTCATTTTTGATGACCGGTTGGGTAACTTTATAACACGATAACTTATAAAAGCAATTAAATTTAAGATGGTGAATCTAAGACCATCATCGAAGCCATAGACGCAAAAGAAAAACGCCAGCGCTGGCTTAAGTATCAGATCAAGCAGACCAAGGCGCTACAGCAAGAAAAGATCTACGTTACCCCCGCCGCAATGAAAGAAAAAACCAGTGTCTGATCTCCTCACTCCTCAAAATTTATTTATCTTTATAATCATTATTCTCTATTTTCTTTCTTCAACTTGCGGATAGGAGAGATTACACCGATTTTAGTGTGGTTGCTAAGGGTTTTACCCACCATGGCTCTCACTATTATATATATTTAACCTTTCCGCAAAGGCCTCAACTGAATAACACGTTTCGTGACCAGGGATATGATACGGTGTTTTGTTCAGTCTCTTTGTTATTTCCTTAAAAGAGAGCGGCGGCTCATAATAATCTGACATCATAAACATGAGTTGTTGCTTGAGGTCATTCATGACACCCAAAACTTGCCGCGAGCTAGTTGGCGTAAAAATGGCATGGTCAAAACCAGTGAAATATTCTTCGACCTGATCTGTTGTGAAACCAGCGGTCATCAGTGAGTCCATAAGCTCGGTAGCCAGTACATTTTTCATATTCAAGATATGCGGTTTGGTTGCTGGATACCAGAATACTGAATAGTAGGTCAGGTCATTGGTAAAGAACAGCAGTTTCCGCCTGGCCACTCGAAACTCGTTTACATGCCATGACAGCAATGTCGGCTGGAGGGGGATAGTCCCATCTTTGGTCTCTCCAACAATCTTAAGAACTTTTTTTGTGCATTGGAGATGGAGCATAAGTTTTTATTTTTTGCCCTTTGTTTTGGCCGAAGGTAGCCTTTTAACGAGCTTATCGAAATCGGAAATATAATTTTTGTCTTGTGCCCTTGAAAACTTTTCATATTCTTCTTCGGCAAGCGCCATTGCAACTTCATGAGAGACTTTACCAGCATCATTGAGGATTTCTCTTTCATTGAACTGTAAAAAGGCATCGAGCTTCTCGACCCAATTCTGCATGTACATAATTCTGCCGGCATTGGCCCGCAGTTCAGCATAGTCCAGATACATGGTGACTATCCGGTTAAGATGGTCCAACTCGTTCTCGTTTAAATAATTCTTCGCGATACCCACATCTGTTTTTCTGATTTTTCCCTCTGGAGCATTCTTCCATGTCGTCAGACCCATATGGGCTTTTTTACTATCCACCCGTGAATGAATAATCTCCGCCGCTGTCTGGCCCGTAATCGCGAAGTGCAATTTATTTTGTACGCTGGCAAAGAATTGTTTTGTGATTTCTTCGTTTGGATCATAGTCGGCGCTACATTGGGCATAAATATCAGTAATCTTCTGATAAAATCGCCTCTCGCTTGAACGGATGTTACGAATTCTGGCAAGCTGTTCTTCAAAATAGTCTTTACCAAAGATTTGCCGCGGATCTTTCAGGCGCTCATCGTTCATGGCAAAGCCCTTGATAATGTACTCTTTGAGAATTTGCGTCGCCCACATCCGGAAATGCGTGGCTTTCTTGGAGTTGACACGGTAACCCACCGCAATAATGGCATCTAGGTTGTAAAACTTGACTGGATTAGTCTGCGTTTTGCCTTCAATGGCCCCATGTTGAGTGGTATGTTCCAAAATGGAACACACCACTTTTTCATCTAACTCGCCAGTTTCAAATATGTTTTTTAGGTGTTTGGTAATAGCGGGTCTCTGCACGCTAAATAACTGGGCTATTTTATCCTGTGTGAGCCAGATATTTTCATTACGCAAATAAATATCTACTTTCATCTGACCGTCAGGACCTTTGTAAAGCAAAAACTCTGTAAATGAATTGTTTAGAGGAAGATTTTCTTTTTTCACTAATTTAGTCATTGTGAATCATCCTTTTTGGCGTCAGTGACCCACCTGAATTTTCTGTGAATAAGTCGTCATGAATAAAATTCTGATACTCTTCTGCATCTTTGGCCTGATCTTTTAATTCTTGCTCAAGATTCATAATCCCTCCACAATTTCAATTTCTTCCTTCAGACTGTAGAGTCGATATGCCGACCCGTCTTTTTCTCGCTCTAATTTACTTCGGCTAAGCTTGAACGGCTCCGAGCTATTCGGTTTATAAATGTTACGAGTACGTTTTGAGTTATAATATTTGGTCATACAAGCATCTCCATTTATCAAAAAGGAATATCCCATTCGAATTCCTCACTTATTGGGGATTCAGCACTTCTTATAATATCAATGAGTATTTCGATGGATTTTCTCAAATCTGCATCAGTATAACTAGAATTATTCTTGTTTTCTGGATGATGAATTTGGTTTCTAATGTATGTGCACAAGGTCAAACTTTTATTCTCTCCCTTGTCAATGTAATCACGAACTTCAGTAATGCCTTTTTTGTTTTTAAGATATACATCAAAATCGTTAACAGAACGAATATCGGAAAGGTCTTTTATGTGGCCGTACAGCTCATTATGAAATTCCACGTTAGGTAAATTATAAGCGTGGTAATTAATCTCGCCAAAAGAAGGACTCCACGGAAACAATCCCCACTCATCCCTTTTAACATCTGTTATGTTGATAATTCCATCATCAGACCTATTAAACAGAAGCATCCCTACTTTTTTATTAGATGAACATCCCATAAACATATAAGGTGAATGAGTAGAGATAATAATTTGTTTATCTTTTGACTCTTGCATCAGAATTTCCAGTAACATTTCTTGAGCTTTCGGGTGTAGATGTAATTCTGGTTCATCAATAAGATATACAATACTCTCCTTAGATTCTCCTGAAATGCTATTCATCAGCAAAAGTGTTAATATGATTTCAATGCCCGACCCAATGTTTCTCGTGCTAATTTGTTTTAACTCATTTTCTTTTCGGAGAGCAAAAAAAGCATCGGTGAACGGGTGAAGCAGAGACAACAAATCTATCTTTAGATTCTGGTATTCATCATTTTTAAAAAAATCACTGAGGTTAGTTGATAGCTTGCCGCCCAACCCCTTCTGAGCAATATCAATTACGGTTCTAAAATAATCTCCACATATACTATTGGCAATTTCTTGTTTTTTACTTTCATCACAGCCATTATATTCTTTTACAAATCTCCAATTTAGGTCGTCGCAAATTTTGTCAAATATCGTTTTATAGTTCCCAGTAGCAATTTGACGAGATCTGTTCTTATCAAAGTAAAATATATTGAATTCACCGTCTTTAATCTCTGAATTGCTAAATACTTTAAAACGTTCGTCGATTACTTTACCAGAATCTTCGCCCTTGCTGTTTTTGTAATTCTTATTAACATTAATAAAGCAGTTGCGAATCTGAAATGGAGTCGACAATAACTTTCCAGGTGATTTTTGGTTTCTTGATTTTGCTATGAATTCTACCCCACAACTTTCATAATAATTCCCGACATAAGGCATTTTACAAATAAATTGCGGTGTTTTCGCAGTAATAGTAATTTCCTGATTGAAATCGGAAAAATCACCTATAGCCAGCTTGTTTTCTGAGGAGTATTTATTTTGTGTTAAATAATTAATAGCCTCTAAAATCGTTGTTTTGCCGTTACCGTCTTCCCCCACAAATATATTCAATTGACTTCCAGAGCTACGCCTTGATTGTTAGGTGCATATTTGCGCCACATCTTGACCATATTGATTTTTTCATCTATCTTAGACCAACAGTTAATACCTACAGTTTACGAAATGTCTTAGTAAAGGTCGCAACGTCAAACCCCTTATATTTTGACCATTGAGCCGCATCGCTATCGGTCCATATCCCTTCGAATTTGTCTTCATCTTCAAATTTATCCAGTCTCGTAAAATGGAGCGTTTGAGATTCGAACAAATGAATGGCCTTAGTTAATGTAACAAATCGTAACAGCAAGGTATCGTCGGCCAAGCGTCTTGGCTTGTCAGTTTGATGGGGAAAGAATTTTAAGAAGTCATCATTCATTGGCTGTTTCTTTACACTTATGTTGAAGGTCGTTCTTCATTATTACTACCAGCTCGTCAATAAAGGCGTTAATCTCTTTTTCTGACTTAAATGGATTAGGGGTTGCGGCCCTACACGCTTTTGCACTAAAAATCCAGACGGAGACAAAATATGTATAATAATAACGGATAATTATGGCCTGATCTTTGTCTCCGTCTGAATTTTTTGGTAAGAATAGCCTCCTTGAAATTCTCTTTACTTTCTTTCAAAGTATCCATCGGACTTGTCGATTTTTTTGCCGGTAGCTTGTTCAATTGCTTTTCTAAAAATTTCTAGACGGTTTTCTATAAAGTCCTCAAATGATTCCTTGCTAAGCGACACCGAATCATCAGCTATTAGATGCGTTTTAACAATATTGTTAAAAGTATCCTTTCCTAGTATTTTTTCAATATCGCTAATATAATCTGTGGGTGGCCGTTTTCCGATAAGTTGGTTTGTTGTTCTATCGATCAATGTTCTATTAACGATACAATCGCGTTGTTGAGATTTCTTTATTCCTATGGTTTCCAAATATGTTTTTGGGTAAATATGATGGTCATCAATCTTTCTATCCTTGAGAAGGTCAGCTGTAATAACCTTGCCTTCATAGAAATCAATGGGCCTGTTTCTTAAAATCAGACATATTACGCCCTGATATACAGCTCTTTGTCTAGGCGTTGTTTCCCTTAGCAGATCAATGTCAAATCTGAATTCTTTCAGCGTCGTAGGTTCTTCGCCGTCATTCATCCAATTGACAAGCTCTGTAAAATCCTTTGCGGCTTGGCTATTAGGCGCGTTCTCATATGTCTGTGAAAATACTGAACACCAGAACCACTGAACAAGTTTTTTCCTATTCGCTCCTATCTGAACGCCTTTCGACTCTCTCTGGCTGGCCCAAACAGCCGCCATAGGTATTAATATCGTATAGTATGGTAGCCATCTTGATACTAACACTCCGCAATCTTCAGAGAGTATCTTTAAGATGCCATTTAGGCCCTCTATAACCGGCCTCCAGAGCTCACTAATGTGCTTAGTCGTCAGATCCTTGAGAAGGTCCGTTCTCTTACAGGTTGGGGCTTTTTCGGTTTTTAATAGTGATACTGATTGAAGGATGTAATAAGGATCAATGTCAAAATCATCGATCAATAAATATTCTTTTCTTGCATCGTCATACAGATGACGCAAATTTACATTGTCGGGCCAAAATCTAGCTGTTAGCAATTCAAATACGCTTAGTTTGACACCAGTTCTATTGAGCGTTTCAAAGATCGTACAAATTGCATCCGCAGATGTCTTGCTGGTTAAGGTGACAACCGGAAACTCATAATGATCAATATATTTGATGTAATCATCATATATGTTTTGCTGAAGCTCCCGGCGTAGGGTGCTGATTTCTTCTCGTGATATATCACCTAAGTCTTCTAAGTAATCAGTTATGTCGTTTGTCCATCCAGAATAACCGTTTGAGCTACCGTACAATGTTTCCAAAGGAAATATCAGTTCATCAATCTGTTTTTCTAAAGTTCCGTATTTTTTGTTCGCCTTTGATGCGCGCATATGGAATATGCACTCATCGAAATCCATTCCAGCCAACAATCGTTTGATGTTTATAAAGTATTTGTGATCGCCCTTACCATAAAAAGCCTGATAGAGCGATGTGAGTCTTTGCTGACCGTCTAAAATTAAATAATTAGCCGCTTTGCTGTTTAGTTTTGGAGCATTCTCAAACTCACGAACCTTGAATAATTTGTCTGCGCTTCGGACCCTCAGTATACTTCCAGCGGGATAGTTTGAAGCAATCGAAATAATAAGCTCCTGGGTTGCGCTTGGATCCCATACAAAGCTTCGTTGAAAATCTGGCAGGCCCATTTCACAGGCATGAATTAACGATAACAGCTCTTTTAACCCACGCGGATTCGTGTCTTCAAATATGTTCATAAATTCACCTCACTATTACTTCCATTGATTGTCTCCTTTCCCTTTTCTCTCCATTTTAACTTACCCACTCAATTTAAGAAAGAGCCTTTTTTTAAATGATCATTTTCCCACTCGGCCTTTTTCAGTTTATAATATCGATCAATG
>CAZLRI010000034.1:0-12047 GCA_964561745.1 uncultured Pseudobdellovibrionaceae bacterium
GGGGGCCAGTCTCTTAGAACAGATATAATTACAGATTCTCCAGAGCTCCTTTAAGACCCCGAAAACCTCCTCATCATAGATCTTTTTCTTCTTCCTTTTAATTTTCCTATTATCTCTTACCAATTTTACCCTTTTACCTGCTATATTCATATACCCTAATACTTCTTTTATCCTTAAGGCTCTGGCGGCATAGGAGCGATTATATCTGGTAAGCTGGATAAATTCATTTAAGATAATAGTCTTTCCTTTTTTGGATGACCTTTGATATCGATCTTTTAATTCTCTGGTTACGGCTTTTTTCTGCCTCATAGTTAACATTCCTTTTTACCTCCTCATATATTTAAAAGAGATAATTCTTTCTCTTTAAATATAGAGGAGATTAAGTTATAATTAAAATAATTTCATTTAGATTTTTATATGAGGCATCGATACTTTTTTGTTTATATTTTTGATGAGGCAATTCGTGCTATTGACATAAAAATGTATTAACATTATAATGAAATTAGATCCTTGATAAATAAAAGAGCTAAAAACAGGGCCAGTGGGAGGTGATAGATTAAAAAAACAAATAGGCCCATTAACTGGAAGAAAGAAAAGCTTCGAAGGAGGAAAAGCGTTCAGTAATTTAAATTTTCTTTAGAAAGTTTCAGGAAAGAATGAATTATGTCGGAAAAGGAGGATAAAAAAATGAAGAAATTGTTATTATGGTTAGTAGTATTGGTAGTAGTAGTAAGCATATCAATAGTAGGGTTTTCTACACTTGTTGGGTGTAAGGAGGTATCAGCAGAAAAATTCACTATAGGTTTGAGTAATGGCCCATTTACTCACAGCTGGAGAGTTCAAATGGCAGAGAGCCTTCGGCAGGAATTTGATTTCTATAAGGATCAGGGCTTGGTTGATAAACTTATCATTCAAAATGCGGATACTGATGTGAACACTCAAATTGCACAGATAAGAAATCTGATTATAAGCAAAGTAGATTTGCTTTTAATTAATCCCAATTCGCTTACCGCATTAAATCCAGTGATTGAAGAAGCTCAGGAAGCAGGAGTTCTGGTAATTGTATTTGATCAGCCTGTTGATAATCCTAAAGTCTTAAACGTATTTATGAATCAGGAATTGTGGATGGCTCCATTAACAGAATGGTTTTGTAAACAATTGAATTATAAGGGGGATATTGTTTATATCAGTGGAATAGCTGATCAAACTGGAAATATACTTCGGGATCAATCTGCTGAAAAAGTATTAGCTAAATACCCGGATATAAAAGTTCTTGCCAAAGCAAATGGAAATTGGGATCAAGCTGCTGCTCAGCAGGTAATGACCGATATTCTTGCTTCATTCCCAAAAATTGATGGTGTTTTAACGCAGGATGGAATGGCTTTAGGTGTAATAAGAGCATTTCGGGCTGCGGGAAGGCCGTTGCCTGTTGTAACGGGAGAAACCCAGGTGGCATTTATTAAAGAATGGAAAAAACTTAAAGATTCTCAAGATTTTTCAACTTTTGGAGTAGAGAACTCTCCAGGTGCGATATGTACTTCTCTTGGTATTGGTATAAGACTATTACAAGGAAAAAAATTAAAACCTGAGGTTTTAAGAGATAACCATATAATCTATCTTAGACCCATTCTTCTGGTTGATAACAACAATATTGATAAAATTTATGAAGAATATAAAAATTGGGCAGATTCCTACTATGTTAATAAGTGGTATACCCCAGAGGAAATAGATGAACTGTTTCAGTAAATAAGTTGCGTTGTGGAGTGGTAGTGCATAACTTATATGATTAATGCACTACCACTCTTTATAAATGTGAGAGAACTGTTTCTTAAAAAATTAATATTTAGCTAATAAATATACAGACATCGTGAACTTTAAAGACTGATCTTTGACAAATCAATAGAGCTTTTTGGTAAAGGGTACGGATATTTAATTACCAATTTAGAGTCATGATATACAAATAATGTTTTTTGAGCAGTATCGATGGTAGCACAGACATATTCGTACTCTACATCTTTAGACATAATATATTTTTCTCCAAAGATATCCAAAATACGATCACTACGAATAAAGCGAATAAGATGGATATATCCCGGAGCGATAGATAGTCTCTTAGGTAGCCTAAAGTCGGAAGATAAAAGCTTGATACCTCTTGAGCATTTTTGATTAGGTGTCATACCACTCAAGGTACTATAATGATGGTTCTGATTATGAAATAGTTCAAACTCCTTGGCCTTTTTGTAAAGATGATCAAAGTCTTTAAAGTACTGTGCACGAAAGAACATCTTATCAAAGACCTATCTTTAAATGTTCGATAATCCCATTCCTCCAAGGCTCTCTTAGAGGAATAAAGAGAGGTTGTATACCCATATAAAGACAAAGACGTATCAGCAGTCCAAAAGAGTGGGGGTACTGATTGCTCCCCCGCATGGGTAGTTTGTTATCCATCTGCTCATAGAGTGGTATACCTAAGGTCTTCCAGGAACATAATAAACTTTTACTAACCACTATCCTGTTCTGTCTACGCTCAGGATTAATACTATTGCGGAGGTCAAAGGCATCAATAATATTGATCGAATAGAATTTTCCATCTTTTTTTAGATATCTAGGACCAACTACATCTATTTGATGTAGGTAATTACTATGAGTAATTACCAGAGAAGGATAATTAATCCTTTTAGGAGAATATTTTAACCGTTTATGTACTAAATCATTTCGTTTAAGAATTTTATTAATAGTCGATATCGGAGGTGAAATAATCCCCTGTTTATTAAGATCATAACTAATAGCCAGAGCTCCAATCTGAGCATATAGTTTTTTTTCTAAACGCTTTCTGGATTCAATTACCATTTGTTCCATAGCCTTATCAATTCTCTTAGGACTTTGGCGGGGTTTACGAGAGTAGCTTTTAGACCAATTTTCCCCCTCTAATTTATGGCGTTTTAGCCATTTAAAGAACCAGGTTTACCTTTTACCAAGACTCTGATAAATTTCTTTAGGAGATTCACCATTTTCGTATCTTAAAATAGATTGTTCTATTAATTCTTTAGCGTTCATACTGACCTCCCCTTTTTAAGGTCAGTATGAACATTTAGTTTATCAAGTTCACGATGTGAGTATACCTTTTTTCATTAAGGTTCGCGATGTCTGTATATTTGTCATTTAGCCACTAAGTCACCAACGTACAAAGAAGTGATATGAATTTAATGATATTAAGAGAATTATTATATAATCTCGGTGGCTGAATTGTTAAAAGATTAATATAAATTTAGGTAGAGAGTATTTTTAAACTATGAATATTCTTGAAGCAAAACATATTAAAAAAACCTTTGGTGGAGTTGTTGCATTAACTGATGCAAACTTGAACCTTGAGGAAGGTGAAGTATGTGGGTTAGTAGGGGCAAATGGATCGGGTAAAACAACTTTCGCTAGGGTAATTAGTGGTTTATTAATGCCCGATGGTGGTGATCTGTATATATATGGTTCTAAAGTTAATTTTAAATCGCATTTATATGCTGAAAAATTTAAGATGGCAATGGTTCACCAAAACTTAACTTTAGTTCCCGAAATGACTGTCTGGGAAAATATCGACCTTGGTAGGGAGGGCATAAACAGGTTCGGTTTTTTAGAGAAGATCAAAGCTATTGAAAAAGCAAGAAAAATGATAAATGATTTAAGCGTCAGCATTTCAATTTACGAAAAAGTGGTAAACCTTTCCCCGGCTAAGAAACAATTAGTTGAAATTGCAAAAGCGCTTTCCAAAAAGCCTAAGATTTTAATTCTGGATGAGTCAACAGCTTCTCTGGGATTTAATCAGGTTGAAAAGCTATTTGGAATTATTGAGGGTCTGAAGAGGGAAGGTGTTTCTGTAATTTTTATTTCGCACCGAATTTGGGAGGTTACCAAAATTTGTGACCGTCTGGTAACCCTTAGAGATGGAAAAACAGTAGGGATAATTGATTTTGGGAAACAAAAAAGGGACGAAAGATTAATAATTCCACTTATTACAGGCACAAAGGATGACTTAAGTTATGCCGAAACTAAGAAGGGGAAAAAGAGGTCGCTTAAAAGTTTTGAAGAGGTAGATAACTCGTTAGAAGTTGAAAATATTTTCCTGAAGGGGAAGTTAAAAAATATAAGTTTTAAGATTAGAAAAGGTGAGATAGTAGGTTTGGGAGGATTGCAGGGTCAAGGGCAAGAGGAAATTTTGTTAATACTTTCGGGTTTTTTCCGTAATTCTTATGGAAAAATAAAGATAGATGGAAAATATGTGAACATAAAATGTACCCGAGATGCAATTAGAAAGGGAATGTTTTTAGTTCCCGGTGACAAACAAAAAGAGGGTTTATTTTTACCACATAGTGTCTTTGCTAATCTTGTTTATCCCAAACTTTCACTGAAAAATCAGAAGTTCATATTACCCCTTAGAAAACTTAAAAAAGAAGCCGATGAGGTAATTGATATAATTTCTTTAGTTCCAGCAGATCAAAATATGATTGCTTCTAATTTAAGTGGGGGGAACCAACAGAAGATAGTAGTTGGGAAGTGGCTTTCCTTATCACCGAAAATCCTTCTTCTAAACGACCCAGCTAAAGGTGTGGACGTCGAAACAAGAAGCACTTTTTATAAGATTATTTCTAATTTAGCTCAAAAAGGTACATCGGTTCTTCTTTATGCCAGTGATAATGAGGAGCTAATCTCTAATTGTGATCGAGTTTTCATAATTTTTGAGGGTAGTATTGTGGATGAAATATGTGGCGAAAGTATTTGCGAAGAACACATCGTGGCATCCTCTTTTAGAATTAATTCTGATGAGATTTCGGAAGGTAAAAAATGAACATTAAGAGAGGTTTAAAAGAAATATATCAGAATCCATCTTTACCGAGTTTCTTGATCTTGGTGGGAATAATTACTGTTAATGCTATTTTGCAACCAACTTTTTTTACATATCGTGCCTTTAAATTAAATTTTTTAACCTTTACTCCGTTAATATTGGTAAGTATTGCTCAAGCTATCATTATTATTGTAGGGGGTGTAGATCTTTCAATCGGTGCCTCTATTTCACTGTTAACTGTGTTGATGGCTTCCATAATGAAAGATTCATTCAGCAGTATTATTTTGACCGTTGTTTGTGCATTTGGATTAGCATTGTTAATAAGCTTGTTTAATGGGTTTTTTATTAGTTATATAGAGGCTCCTCCTCTCCTTGTAACATATGGCACCTGGATTATTTTGTTTGGAATCGCTCTTTTTATTATGCCCACCCCTGGAGGCCATATACCCAAACCCTTTTATCAGGCTTATCGTGGTGACGTACTTCATATAATACCGGTGCCAGTTTTAATTCTTATTATTGCTTTGTTAATCTGGTTTGTTATAAGCAAGTTGCGCATATACAAACACATATATGCTGTAGGAGGAAATGCAGAGGCTGCCCGTGCAAGTGGCATTAATGTTTCCCTAACTAAACTAAAAGCATTTTTACTGAGTGGTATATTTGTTGCTTTAGCAGCGGTTTGTGTAGTCTCGCAAACTGCTACGGGAGACGCCCGTTGTGGGTTAGGTTATACCTTAAATTCAGTTGCGGCCTCAATTATTGGTGGCATCTCGTTTTCGGGTGGGAAAGGGAGTGTTGCGGGAGCAATGATGGGAGGGTTAATTCTTGGACTTTTAGTTAACGTCCTTTATTTTGCCAATATAACTTCATTTTATCAGGAGTTTATGAAGGGTCTTATTCTTGTTGTCTCTCTTACAATTGGAGTGATACCAAAATTGAGGGGAGAAAGGTCTACAGTTTAATTTATGGAGTTAAGATGCATAATGCAGGTAGTAACGCGATTTTATCTAAGATTTTTTTGAAGAATGTTCTCTCCAATAGACTGTTTGTTGCCATTGTAGCTGTTTTTTTATTATTTGTCTTTGGAGAAATTATTTTCCCCGGTTTTATGAGCTTTACACATATTGTGAGTGTTTTAAGACTGTCAGTTTTTCTGGGAATAGTGGCATTAGGCCAGGCTTTAGTTGTTATTTCGGGCGGCATTGATCTATCTGTTGGATCTCTTCTTTCTTTGGGAGTTGTATTCTCAGCATACTTTTTAAGGGGGGAAAATATAAATATACCGGAGACACTGGTTATCGTACCTCTTATTGGATTTACGATAGGACTGATTAGTGGAGTAGGTATTTCATATATAGGGATTCCTCCCCTTATTATGACGTTAGCTATGGCCAGTGTCATCGGGGGAACATCACTTATTATTACTAAAGGTTTTCCCACTGGTAATGCCCCCCCATTACTTGAAACAATTGGCAGTGGAAAGATCTTTAATATTCCGTATTTAATATTGTTATGGGGTGTGATAATTGCTATTGTCACGCTAATCTTGAAGAGAACAAAATGGGGTAATATTCTTTATGGAGTTGGAGCAAATAGCCTTACTGCAGAGTTAAGTGGCATTAATACTAAAAGGTTTCGGATGTATATTTATGGTATTTGTGGGGCTATCTCAGCTTTTGCCGGTTTACTCCTTTTGAGTTATACGGGCACACCTTATTTAAATTTGGGTGCTCCCTATATTATGCCCTCGATTGCCGCAGTAGTAATTGGAGGAGTATCATTAGCTGGTGGGAGTGGAGATTACTTGGGAGTAGCAACTGGATGCATTTTTTTGACCATTTTAACCAGCATACTTGTTGCTCTTCAGACAACTGAAGCGGTGAGACAGATAGTTTATGGCTCACTGATTTTAATTCTAGTAGTTGCTCACGCAAGGCGCGGAAGAGAGTAAGGGATAGGTAAAATTTACTATAGGAAGGAGGAAGTTATGAAATTAGGATGCATAAATTCTTGTTGGTTTGTTAGCAAAATCGGATTGGAAGAAGGGATGAGAAAAATTAAGGAAATAGGATTTGATACAATCGATATTGCTCCTGAAGGTGGCGAGATGAGATCATATGAAATTAGAAAAGTGAAAAAATTAGCTGATTCATTAGGATTGCCGATAGTCTCAGTTCCTGCTGCTTATGAAGAGATAAGGTCAATAATGCCACATTGTAGAAGATATGGGATAGAGTCATATAAAAGATTGATTGATATAGCTGTAGGATTGGATGCTAAAAATATTTTAGCGTGTTGTGGAGAGTATATATGGCAAAAAGAAGCTGTAGATCCTCAAGCACAATGGCAGTGGGCAGTAGAAGGGATATATGAAATATGTGGGTATGCAAAACTTTGCGAAATGGATGTTGTTATTGAGTTAGAACCATTTAAGATGTCCTTAATAAATTCTATTGATACTATGGAAAAATTTTTAGATGATGTCAATCATCCCAATTGTAAGGCGAATATGGATGTAGGTCATTTGCATGTTGCACATATTCCACCGAATGAAATTAAGAGATTAAAAGGAAAAATTGGCCATGTCCATTTTTCAGATAATAATGGGACTGTGCACAATGATTGGCCCCCAGGAATGGGGAGTGCTCCCCTTGATAAATATCTTAAAGTATTACATGAGGTTGGTTATAATGAAGTTATTTCAATAGAATTAGAATTTGCAAAAAACCCTGATAAGATTGTTGAGTGGGTTACTGATGCTTATAAGGGAGCGAATAAAATAATGCAGGAATTAAATTTAAGAAAATAATTTAAGGAGATTTGCGTTGCTTAACTTAGAATTAGATTATCTTCCTAAAATTGAGCTTAAAAGAGAATATAATATTGGCGTTGTTGGTGCTGGAGTGATAGTTGATAAGTGCCATTTGGTTGCGTATAAGGAAAATAATTTAAATGTAGTTGGGATTTGTTCTAAAAGGGGATTTCGTGCTTATGAAGTGGCGAAGAAACATGGAATAAAGAAAGTTTATAATTCCGCAGAAGAATTGTGTAAGGATCCGAATATCGATGTAGTGGATATTGCTATCCCTCCCACAGACCAATTGGAAGTAGTCAAACTTGCTGCAAAACATAATAAGCATATACTATGTCAAAAACCATTAGCATATGATTTTGAAGAAAGCAAAAAAATTGTAGAAATAGTAAAAAGAGCGGGGGTTAAATTAGCAGTTAATCAAAACTGTAGATGGGCACCTGCTTCAAGAGGTGCAAAAATATTATTAGAGAAAGGCTTTATAGGTAAGCCAATCATTGCAACCATTGAATTAAGAGTTAGATTGCTTCCCCAGATTTTTACAAAATCTTATGATAAATTAATGATACTTAATATGAGTGTACATCATCTTGATGTGTTTAGATATTGGTTTGGAGAACCAAAATTTATAACAGCGGTAGCATCGAAGTACCCTGGTCAAGAATATAAAGGTGAGTTAATAGCTCTATATAATTTAGAGTATGAAAATGGTTTGTTAGCATCGGCCTGGGATGACGGATTTACTTGGTCTAATAATTCTGATGCCGATATAACTTTCAGGATAGAAGGAATAGGTGGCATAGTCAATGGTTCTTGGGGTTGGTATCATGATAGACCAGATACTATTGAATTTACAACAAAAAAATATTTAAATTATTGGTTTAAACCTATTATTAAAGAAAAGTGGTTTCCAGATGCTTTTGCAGGTACAATGGGGGATTTATTAATGGCAATTGATCAAGATAGGGAGCCTGAAATTAGTGGAATGGATAATTTAAAGACTATGAGGCTTGTTGAAGCCGCATATAAATCTATAAAAGAAAAAAGAGCAGTGGCTCCAGAAGAAATTGCCCTTTTATAAAATAGCATTAATAAAAAGCTATGGAGTTTCTCTCATCTTCGGGAGATTTTTATGATGCCATTGAGGGGAAGGCCAACGAAGCTCTGGTGGATACTTTCACCGGTAACAGGTAAGCTTTCCTAAAAGTAAGGTTCATGGAGCTTTGGGTGTCCTTAAGGAAACCTTTTTTGGTGAAGAGAAAAATAGGGTTTTCTATAAAGTTTGCACAGCCAAAAAGCGGAGACCGAGCTACGATAAAGTTAGAATTAGTATAAAATTTTTGCGAGGTCGTTTTTCGTGGGAGACCCAAAGGCCTTTGATGAAGACTGAACTGTTACAATTTTAGAAAAATAAACTATTATTCTCACCGAGGAATCAATTAGATATACGAAAATGATTTAGGGGTAAGTAAATAGATAATAAGTTTGAGAGGGAAAAAAATTCATGAAGATAGGTATCTTTACTGTGTTGTACAATGAGAAACCATTAGAGGAAGTAGCTAAGTATGTTTCAAGTCTTGGATATGAAATGGTGGAACTTCCGGTCTGGAGAGGAAGTAATCACTTAGATATGGATAAGGTATTGAAAGGGGATCACTCGATAAAGAAGATGCTCAAAAAGTACAATATGGAAATTTCTGCTTTAAATAATGCTCCTGAAGGTCAACTTGTATTAGGTCCTTTAGATGAAAGTACTGATGAGTGGTCATCTTTAAAGGATCCTAAAGAAAAGGTGAAGTATGGGATGGAGAGAATGAAGAAAGTAGCTCAGGCTGCATCAGAGTTGGGAGTCCCTGTAGTGAATGGTTTTGTGGGTTCATCGGTATGGGATAAGTGGTATATATTTCCCCCAAAGAATGAACAGATGTATGAAAGAGGCTGGCAGGTTTTTTCTGAAAGATGGGGAAAAATTCTTGATCATTTTAAAAGGTATGGGGTTAAGTTTGCCCTGGAAGTTCATCCCACAGAAATTGCCTATAATATTGAGACAGCGGAAAGGGCTTTAAAGGAGTTAGATTACCGAGAGGAGTTTGGATTCAATTTTGATCCAAGTCATCTCATATGGCAACTTATAGATCCGGTGATATTCATAAAGAAATTTGGAAAGCAGATTTATCACACTCATGCTAAAGATGGTGAATTACAAAAGGATGAGGTGAGCAGATCTGGGGTCATTCCTACGGGTTCCTGGATGCGACCTGATAGAGGATTTAGATTTAGGGTTCCAGGATGGGGAGATGTTAATTGGCGTAGGGTTATTACCGCTCTTGTAAGTGTAGGGTATGATTATGTTTTATCCTTTGAACATGAGGATCCTGTTATGTCAAGGGAGGATGGGTGTGAGAAGGCTATCCACTACCTTAAACCTCTGATAATTAAAAAGCCTTTAAATCAAGTATGGTGGTAGCGGAATATTCATAAGCTAAGCCTAAAAAACCTCTCAATTTTGACTTGAGAGTCTTTTACTTTATTTCGTGGTATAGGAATTTCAATAATTTAAAGGAGACTGTATGAAACCTAAAAAGAAAATCAATGTGGGTTGGTGGGATATAAATTTATGGGCAAGGATCATAGATATGCCTATTTGGGTATGCCCTTCTTTTTCCATCCTGAGGTGATGCCGGTAAGAAAGGCTATCGCTGGAAGGACGGAGAAGACAGTAACTAAAGCTGCTGAAAGATTTGGCTGGGAAAGTTATGAGACATCTTGGGAAAAACTTATAGAAAGAAAAGGTATCGATTTAATTGATATAGCCATTCCCAATTATACCCATAAGGAGATAGCCATAGCAGTAGCTAAGGTGGGCAAGAATGTTCTTTGCGAAAAACCTGACTACAAATCTCAGTGATACTCAGGAGATGCTCAAGGTGGTGGAATCTGAGGGACTAAAACATATGATTTGTTTTAATTATAGTAAAGTCCCCGCTCTTGCCTTAGCTAAAAGGATGGTTTAAGAGGGAAATTTGGGAGAAATCTATCACTTTAGAGCCGTATATCTACAGGATTAGCTCATCGATCCTCAATTTCCCTTAAATTGGAAGTTAAGAAAGTAGACATCTGGCTCAGGTGCTCACGGAGATATAAATTCGCATCTCATTGATTTGGCCAGGTATTTAGTGGGAGAATTTGATGAGGTCATAGGGATGAGAAAGACCTTCATCAAGGAAAGGTCAGCTAAAGCAGGGAAGGAGAAAGTGGATGTAGATGATGCCACCTTATTTTTAGCTAAATTTAAAAATGGGGCTATGGGCTAGTTTGAGGCCACAAGAGTTGCCGCCGGGCACAGGAAGGACAAAGAATTGAGATTAATGGGAACAAAGGGAACCTCATCTTTGAACTTGGGAGAATGAATGAGCTTAAGTTTTATTTTGCAAGAGATCCTAAAAGAGCACAAGGATTTAGGATAATTCAGACTACTGATTCAATTCATCCCTATATGAAAGCCTGGTGGCCAGCTGGACATATCATTAGATATGAGCATACCTTTGTTAATTTAATTTATAACTTTATGGAAGCTATAGCTAAGGACAAGATGCTCACTTCCAACTTTGTTGATGGACTCTGGTGTCAGGAGGTCTTGGAGGCAGCGGATAGATCTATTGAAGAGGGGAGATGGGTGAGCCTGAATAAGAGGTGATAAACATAATAGATAAAGAGAATTACGAGGTGTTCCTTTGGAAAACATTGAGGCCCTCTGTGAAGCAATATAGTAATATTGTCTAAAGGCAAGTAAATAAAGGGAGAAACAAGATAACCTCTCGAGAGAGAATAAAGTGTGTTTTAAGGTATGAGGAGCCAGACAGGGTGCCTGTTCATGATAGTCCCTGGGGAGCGACCATAAATAGGCGGAAAAAGGAGGGACTTCTCGATAACATTCCAGTGGAAGTGTATTTTGGCTACGATATAGTTCAAATTGGATTCGATTTCACACCTCGCTTTCCAGTAAAAACTCTGGAAAAAACGATACCAATACTTTGGCAAAAACTACCTCAAAGATGAACTCAAATCCTCTTAAATACAAAGTTAGAACGTTATCTGTATCTAAGGGATGAAAACTTATGCAAAAATTGACTCTTTCATTTGTAGGTATTGTAAGAAAACGTTATAGTGATCCTTGAGCTGCCTGTAGGAATGGAGAAAATTGAGTTTCCTAAAAGCTTGAGAAAGTCTCCAAGGGTATTTAAACTTACATAGTCGGGTTTAAATAGCCTCTGGAAAGCTCCTTTTAGCTTACTTATCTTGAAAAAGGTATAGGCTAAGAAGACAAGTAAAATTCTCGTTTATTAAAAGTAGCACCTTAGCTATTAGATTTAGATTAGAAGAACAAGCAAGATAAAA
>CAZLRI010000035.1:0-9293 GCA_964561745.1 uncultured Pseudobdellovibrionaceae bacterium
CATTTCAGCAGCTATTGCAGCTATCAAAAGCCCTGTTATGCGTGTAGCAACATCAATGCCTGTCTTGCCTATATAACTAGCAATAGTATGACCGGCTCTTAATATTATATATAAAATTATACCAATAAACACAACAATACTCATAAGTAATGTTATTTCAAATGCGTTGTGAGCTCGTGTTCCAAAGAGAATAGCACCATTTATAGCACCTGGACCTGCTAAAAGAGGTGTGGCAAGTGGAACAATTGCAAACTCAGGTCCTATCTGCTTTCCAGTTATATCTTCCATTGAAAAACCGCTTGGACCCAATGTCATCTTAACAGCTATGAGAAACAATATAGCACCGCCGCCTATTTGAAAGGCCTCTGTGCTGATACCAAATAACTGCAGGATTAATTTGCCTAAGATTATCGATAATAACAATATAGCTACAACAGAGATACTGGTTATCTTTAGTATTCTTCTTCTTAATTGCGGGTCTGCCGAGCTTGTTGCTGATAAGAATACTGGCATTCCCTCAAGAGGATTGACCAGCATAAGTAACGTAATAAACACTTTGATATATAATGTTATATCTCCCATGTTTCCCCCCTTTTTTTCATAAGTTAAAATATAACATTGGATGGAAATAATCTAGTAGTTCATGACAGTTGAAATTACGGTTATGATGTCATTGCCCAACTTGATTGGGCAATCCAGTTTTTCTGGATCCTCCGATCAAGTCAGAGGATGACAACCAGCAACTTCGAGCAACATGAACTACTAGGTTTTTGATATTTTTTATTTTACTCAAGTTTGTCGCCTTGGCTGAATAATATTTTTTTTATTTTTAGTACAATATTTAGAGCAAATCTAATAAAGCCTTTGTCTCTAAGTGTGACACGCGTCATTATATCTTCTTCCTCTTTTCCGATATCAATAGCAAGTGAAGGGCTCTTACTTATTGCAAAGACTTGTGAAGGATAGACGCTCCTGTGTCCTGTCATCAGAAAACAAATTACACAAGAAACAGCAGCATATGGAGCTATCCTAGGGCCAAAGAGTTCAACTGCCATGATGCTCGCAGCAATTGGTGTATTGGTAGCTCCTGCCAAAAGGCTGACCATTCCAATGGCTGCAAATGTTCCTACATCCAAATGAAAAATATTTGCAAACAAAGATCCAGAGGTAACGCCTATAAAAAATATCGGAGTTACAATACCTCCGCTGCCGCCAAAAGTAAGAGTTATGCTGGTAAAGATTATCTTCATTATAAATGAATACCATGGAGGAGACACTCCTTGTAAGGTGTATTCAATTTTATCAAGTCCAAGACCTAAAAAATCTTTTGAAAAGATGAGCGTTAATAATATTAATGAGCATCCTCCTATTATTCCTTTTAATGGTGTCCAGACTTTGATTTTTTCAGATAGTTGTTTGAATATCTTTAAAGATTCAATCAGTAAAAATGAACATATTCCAAAAAACACACCAGCAACTGCGACTTTGATAAAAAACAATTCACTGAATACAGGAACAAAATGCATTGGATGATAAAAATATGTGATTCCCAAGCTTGTAGATACATGGTAAGCGGTTATTCCTGCGATGAATGAGGGCAGCAATACATCATAAACCAGACCACCTACGAAAAGCACTTCAATACCGAACATTGCTCCTGCGATCGGAGTCCCGAAAACAGCGGCAAAGCCAGCACTGATGCCACAGATTACAAGTTTTTTGCGGTCTACATCGCCCATTCTTAAGATATCAGAGAAAATTGATGAGAGACCTGCACCTATTTGCGCACATGGGCCTTCTTTTCCTGCAGATCCGCCGGAAGCTATTGTTATAACTGTAGTGAAAAGTTTTACAGGTACAACCGCTGGTTTGATTCTACCTGCTCTTTTGTGAACTGCTTCGATTACTTTTTCTGTTCCATGTCCTTCAGCGTCTGGAGCTATGTATTTTATAGTCAATGCGCTTATAAAAAATGCTACAGGTAATAAAAGATAATAATAATTGTATGCACTTGTTTGTAGGCTGCTCCAATTAAGTGCTTTTAAAAATAGAACAGTAGCAAGACCCACTATAGAGCCGATAATTGTTGCTAAGATAAACCACTTGAGCACACTTACAAAAATAATCGTTTCCTCAGCTAATTTCTGTCTCATAAAATCTTTTTGTCTCCATGTGCCACAATTTGTTTTATTTGAAATATTGATATTTTTATAACTGATTGTGACAGTCAGTGTTTAAACTCTGACTGTTTTTCTTTGATCAGCATAGATAAAAGGTTGTCTTCATAATTTTATGACGTCTTCTGTATGATAAAGCGAAAGGAAGAGGAGTAGATATTCTTTTAGGTGGCGTGTAACCAGAAAATTCTGCCGTACGTGTTCGCGTCCATTTTCTCCAAGTTTTTTGGCATACTCTTGATTTTGTAATAGTTGTTTTAAGGCAAGTGCAGCACCTCCAATGCTATTGCATAATAGACCATGGAACTTGTGTTTAATTTGAAGGGGAATGCCTCCAACCGCAGATGCAACAACAGGGATACCTTTCCATAGCGCCTCTGTAACGGTTAAGCCAAATCCTTCTCTTAACGATTTTTGCATTATGACAGAAGATGCTCGTTGAATAGCATTAATATGTATATCGTTTTGGGGAAGTAATAATACGTGAATGTCAGGATCGCCCTCTGCCCGTAACATAACTTTTTGAAGGACGTTAGCAGATTCAGGGTCATCAGATGCGGTTCCTCCAGCTAATATAAGTTGGCAATCTACATAGCGTTTAACTCGTTTGTATGCTTCAATTACTCCCAAAGGATCTTTTAAAGAATCAAATCTGGAAACTTGAGTTATGATTGGTTTGTCGTTCTTTATTCCGTAAAGAACGAGCACTTCCTCAATTACATCTCTTGACAACTCTTTGTTTTTATCGCTAAGAGGATCAATAGACGGCTGTATGAGAAACTGTTTTATAGGTAAAGGTTTTGAAAACGATGGGGCAGAGAATACAGTTGCGTCATATCTTATCATATGTCCACGCAATGCTTCCCATACGATTGCTTGTGCGTGCGATACATCAACATGGCATCGCCATATCCATTTATTATTTTTAACATCTTTTTGATTGATAAGTGCTATGGGTTGAGGATCGTGAATAAATACGATGTCAGCTGTGCATGGAATCTCTTTTGAATTCTGCTCGCCAGTAGTCCAAAAGACATCCCACATGTCAGAAGAGATCTCTTCTGGCGCACCATGAAGGGCATTGTGGATCTTTTTGGTTACATTGAAAAACTGCTCTCCACCTTTTATTACATCCCATTTTGCATCAATGCCCAATTCGCGAAGCAGGGGGATCATTCTATTTAATATCTCAGCAACGCCTCCGCCAACTGCAGTTGAATTGATATTTTGAACAGATTTACCCTTTAGATGCTCAGCTAAGAGCCATAATTCATCGATCAAACCTTTTCCAATAATGGACTCATAGTCATTAATCATTGTTTTTGTTCCAAAATTTTTAATATAGCTGCTCTCAACCCCTCTGCAGTATGTGTGTAAGGATCGAGTCTAGCGATTTTTAGCGCAAGCTGTTTTTCGTTTAGCGAGCTTGCAAGCCAGTTTGAAAAATCATTTGTAAGACGCTCGAGCCTAAGCCTTGCTTCAAACATATGATAGTAGATAGAGCTGATACTGACATTGCTTAAGCCTTCTATGAATTCTTTTAGATTGTGTGCTACATATTGAGTAGGAAATATAAAACTCGTTGATTTTAGAAAAGTAAATTCCTCATTTTCCGGAACAGTTAATTTTTTTAATCGCTCACGTGATGCTAAAGCTTTTTCGATTATTTCGATCACAGCTTCTCTTATTAATCTTATGGTAGGGTATGCTATTGGATCCATGCTCGCAAGCTCTTCTCCAAGTTGTTTATCTCCTAGGCTCTCTGATGCCCAGTATGCAAAATCGTTTGCTGGTTCTGGTGATAAATATTGGTGTCTTTGAATAAAGTGATGAGTATGGTGATAGATGCATGAGCCCGGCACAGTACGCAGATGCTCCAAAAGTTCTGACAGATTAGAAGCTTTGATCCCTGTGAGCTCTATTAAATGAAGCCTTGAATAAAAAATAAATGAGTTATCGGTTGTATTCATAAAAAATAAATTGCCGTTGAAAAATTTTTATTAGCAAACTTTCCCTCTGATCTGTAGGTTTCTTTGTAGAATCCTCCTTCTGGGTGAGGCTTAAGGTTTAGTTTATTCACAAGGTTTTCTAAGAAGGCCATAATAATTTCCTTTATATTTTAAAAGTAGACATGTATAGGTACCCTATCAATTTTATTTTCATTAAGGTTTGTCATCCTCGGACTTGATCCGGGGACCCAGAAAAAACTAGATCCCGCATCTAGCGCGGGATGACATATGTTAATTAACATTGTCCTAGTTGTTATTTGATTTATAATAAAAAACAAGAAAAATAAATAAAGGGGTATGTTATGAGTAAGATAATAGGTCTGTTGATTATAATAGCAGCTTTTTTTGCTGCTGTTATTTATTTGTTGCTACGAAAAGATCCAAGAATGACAATCACCCCAGCTACCTCTAAAATAAAAAGGAGATTTTTAATCACAGTTGGAATTATTTCAGCTTTTTTATGTACAGGCACAGCTTGTAATGCAGGAGATAAAACAATACAGCCGGGCAACCATATGAATGCGCAAACAATGCAGAATACACAAGAATGGCAGGGTATAAAAACAAATTGGAATCAAATAGATGTTTTGAAGATTAATAATATGGATGAGTTAGATGATGTGTTGAAGAAAAAGAAAAAAGAGAACGAAAAACTTTTCGGGAAATTGATACAGGCAAATGTGATTTCAAAAGATGCTGCTGTTGTTGTAAATGAAGTTTATTTGAACCGTGTATTTCATCAATTTCGTTCTAAATTGGCCACTTGTTATATTGCTTATCCTGTGGAAGGAACGATTCGAAATGATGTTGAAAAGAGGTTTGAAGTGCTAAATCAGATCAAGTCAAAATCAAATGTTGATTTTAAAACACTGGAACAGGCAAAGATCAATCTTGCTAATGATATGGATTTGATTGCACAGTACCATTATGCTTTTAATGTGACAGAAGAACAAAAATATGACGAAAAGAAATATATGGAGGGGTATGCTGCTATACAGGCGTATTTAAATAAAATAAAAAATAATGAGACGCCTGCCATGCCATCATCTGAAGCCGTGAAACAGGCTCTGATTTTTATTCAAAGTCTTTATGAATGATATGCAGAGATTTAATATAATTTTTGAAATTACCGAACGATGCAATGCTGATTGCATGTATTGTTATAATGTATGGAAGGGAAGTCCGACCTATCCTCTTGGTGAATTAAATGCCCGACAAATCAAAAAACTGCTAAAGAAAGTTATGCGTGAGATAAACCTTAGCCTCATCACGCTGACAGGTGGAGAACCTCTTTTAAGAGATGATCTTGTTCCTATTATTCAATGGATAAAGAGAAAAGGTGTTGATGTAAATCTTATTACCAATGCTACTTTGTTGAATGAAGAGAATATTAAACGTCTGATTGATCTTGGTGTGTCCATGTTTGAAGTCCCTCTTCTAAGTTACAACAGAGATATTCATAATGAATTGATGCAGATTAAATCTTTTGATTCTGTAACAGAGGCTATTGTGAAGATTAAGAAATATAATGGTCATGTGGTTACTGTCTTTGTGGCAACTCAAAAAAATATTTCTGATTTTGAAAATACGGCTAAAATAGCATATGCTTTAGGCGCAGATGGGATAATGCTTAATAGATTTAATGCAGGAGGCGCTGGGAAAGAAAATATTGATATATTGATGCCGTCTGTTGAACAGTTAAAACAAACTTTGGATATCGCGAATAAGTTTGTAGAAAATTATCATATGCCAATATCATGTTCGATCCCTATCCAGCCATGTTTGATTGATGCATCTGTTTATAAGAACCTTACTTTTGGTTTTTGTGCTGCTGGAACAGATCAGGCTTATTACACAATTGATTCATTGGGCAATTTACGCATGTGTAATCATACTTCTGAAATTTTAGGCAGTCTATGGGACGTATCGTTTCAAGATCTCATTACAGGAGAGTCTGCAAATCTTTTTTGTGGAGCAACACCAGAATTCTGTAAATCCTGTTCTCTTGAAACAACGTGTCAGGGAGGCTGTAAAGCATCTGCCCAAGTTTGTTACGGATCTCTTGATCAAGAGGAACCTTTTTTGCGCATGAGGAGGGAAGGGCATGAACAGCATTTTCTCTTCCGCCCCCTTAGAAAAAGGCATCTTTGATGTCTCAAAAAAGGCATGCATAAGTGTTTGATCAATTTAATTTGCATGGATCGACATAAATGTTAATTAAATTGTCAAACACTAAGGGGATAGAGGGGGATTTTTGATGAAATGATACAAAAAACCGGAGGTAGCTTAACAGCAACTATCTCCGGTTTTTCCAGTTTTAGATTTATCAATACACATCAGATGGAACTTCAGGCATTGTAAATACCATGTCTACAATTGGTAGCAGATCATTTGTTACAGCAGCGCCTGTTGAGTTGTCGTTTGTCATATTACCTCCTCCTTCGCCACCTGTGGAATAACTGAAACCACCTCCGCTGGAATTGCATGAATTGGTGGGCGCGTATGTGATATTTAGATCAATGCTCGGGTCTATGATGAATGAATTGTCTGAAGATACCATGCATTCTCTTTGTACCAAGGCTACTGGTTCATGAATATTATTAGGACCTGTCCAGTTGCAGATCATTCCATCAATTGTTCCCAAATCTGTGTTTAATGAAATTTTGGGTCCAAAACCATAATATGCGCAACCGGTTTTTGTCCCATCGTCAGCTACTGAAAGAGTTGCATTAAATGCGCGTGAGTGGGAATCCAAACTTCCTGCAGACCATGCATAAGCATAAGATCCAGCGCCAGTTTGCGGATCAATTGAGAATAGCACATAGTAGAATCCATTGTTCCAGCCGTTGATTGGATCTTCATCGTAAGTATTAGTTGGATCAATCTCTTTTGTGTCCTCTGAAAGAGGAGAGGGGACACCTTCGCTTGCCTGATAAGTAGCATCCTGCATACGTGTTACAAGTGATGTTGCAGAACTTTTAGAATAGAGCACAGATCCTGCAGCTACTCCGGTTGGGTTTTCCGCGCCGTCAGCTATTACATAAGAGAGTTTCCCTTTGTATGTTGCATTATTATCATCCAATGGAATGTGTCTTAAATAAAATTCTGTATTACGAGGATTTTCATTGTTTGTAAGCACGCCTGTGAATGCGTAATCATAAACTGCATGTCCTTCAGCATCATTCTCTGAACGGACAAGGGTAGCTGTTGTTACGCTTATTTGGCTTATACTATTAGCTGATAGAATGTTTTCAAATCCACTCTTTAAATCAATTGTTCTTCCAACTTCAGGGAGGTCAAGGGCATCTATGTTTAGTGTGCATGCCATGCTTGCAAAGAGTTTTACAGCACTGTCAACCTTTGATCCAACACTATCCATTAGCTGGTTGAGTTTTGCTGCTGCGCAAGGTTCTGTCCCCTGTGTGCTGCCCCATATTCCAAGATCTCCGATTGGCATAGATCCCCCACCACTGCCGCCATCTGAGTCTGGGTGATTGGTATAATCGACAGTAGGTCCATAACATTCAGGGTTTTGCATAGCTGTGTCAAATAGGCTCAAAGAAAATGTGCAATCTTCAGGATTTTCACCTGCTATAATATCCTGCAATTCTGTTCGTTCTGAAGCAAAATTATCAAGTGCTTTGCTAGCCTTTCCGACATTTATGGAAGCAGATGCAGATTCTGTATAAGGAGATGTAACTACAAGATCGACAGGAAATGCCTTGCCAGCGGTTGTATCAACAGTGTCGCTTCCAGTTTCACCGCCTGTTTCCCCTCCGGTTTCGGTTCCAGTCTCTCCGCCATGACTATCTGTGCTTGTTGTTGATGAACTGCCACATGCAGCCAGAGTTATGCAAAATACAAAAATGCCTAAAAATTTGCATATAGTTTTCATACTCCCCCCTTTTGGTTATCCGAAAAATTCGGATATTATATTATATAATATTTTTCTTTAAAGTTTAAGCTATTTTATGCGTCTTTTTTGTGTCAAAAAAATATCAGAAATATGAATATATAATTAAATTATACCCACGCTATATTATACGCCATTAAGGTCGCCTGAATTTGTTAATAATTTTAGGTTGTTATCAAAAGATTTTTCTGGCAATACATGGTATCAGTTTTGCAAAAATTACCGTGTACAAAATATAAAACTAAACAAAAAACAAAAGGGGGATGTATGGTTAAAAAAGTAATGATAGTGTTGGTAGCAGTATGTTGTTTGATTGGTTACACAAATTACGCGCGCGCTGGTAATTGTGATTCTCATGCTTGGACAGGCGGGGAAAATTGTCAGGGAGATACGATTCTCTTGAAGGGAGTTACCTTTGATTCAGGTAGATCAACTTTAAAACCAGAATCATATGGCGTATTGGATAGTTATCTTGAAAAAGTACAAAGAGGCGCAAAAAGATATATTATTGAAGTGCAGGGTTTTACAGATAATCGCGGTGATCCAAGAAAAAATATGAAACTTTCACAAGATCGTGCTGACACTGTGCGGAATTATTATATTCAAAAAGGCATAAAATCAAAACGTATTCGTGCAGTAGGTTTTGGTGAAGATAACCCAATAGCCAGCAATGCTTCAGAATCAGGAAGGGCTATGAATAGAAGAATAGAGATCAAGTTTGTGTTTGATCATAATATAATAGATCGTTAATATGAATAAAAAGTTAAAATGTTGTATATATGCCCGCCGGTTTTTTCCGGCGGGTTTTTTTTGAGTTAATTAATTATGCTGAAGCAGTTCCATCTGGTCCTGAAGCACAGAAAATTCTTTTTGAAGTTCTTTTTTGATTGTCCTGTAGAAATCTTCCTCTGATTTTGAATCAGTTAACAAAGCCAGATTGTTTTGCTTTGAAAGCATCATGATCAAAGCAAGCTTTACAAGTCTTGGATCTTCGCTTGACTGCATTTCATGATTGTAAAAACGATTTATAAGAGACTGTATTCGCGGGCTGGCTATAAACCATGTAAAATTTTCACTTGAGTTGACCTTTGACCATATTTCAGAATCATGTGAGCCATTTGTTTTAAGTGCAAAGATATCTTTCTGTATATAAACACAAGACGGAGCAAATAATTCATGAGAGGCGTATATCCC
>CAZLRI010000035.1:9393-12033 GCA_964561745.1 uncultured Pseudobdellovibrionaceae bacterium
TATATAAGCGTCAGACGGAGCAAATAATTCATGAGTCATGGCATATCCCAATTTATTACTAAAAATCAAGGGGTTTTGCCCAACACATCAAGTAGGTTGATTTATTACAAAGAACTTTGGCTTTATAAATCAAATAATTATAGTCGATTTTCTCATCCATTATCACAAGGTTTTGTGAGAAATAAGTGATGGAAAATGTTGTCCTTACCCTCAAATATTTTTCATGTGTGCGTATTTTCAAAAACAGTGTTCATAAAATTAAACTCTTTTTCAGACTGCATCATATAAATCACCTAAAACCTATTTTATAAGCATCTTTATGTTGGCACGGTGATTGCTATAGCAACGAAGGAAAAGCAGACCGCATTATAACTTAAATTAGGGGTATTTTTTTATGAGACAAAAATTATTTAAAAAAACTACTCATAAGGAATTTATTAAACAAATTAATTCTGGCGAAAATCTGACTTTAATCACAACTATAACGCGCAAGTGTGTTTTGAATTGTGCTTATTGCTATGCGCGTGTCAATTCAATAACTATATTCCCCTTATCTCCTACTAACTGTTTTTTATAATTATTACAGACAAAACTTATGTTTTTAATGAACTGGTGCAGTTTTGTGGAGGTGGTAGTTTACTTTATCTTTGATTGGTTATGTGTACGAATATCCATTAATAATTCCACGATATCCTCACGTCTAAAATCATCGCCAAAGCAATTTATTGCAGAGCTTCGGCGGGCGAGATGTTCATGAAGATGTTCATAGGGCTGTATTTTATCAAAAATAGGCATGCCGGGCACGTTGTAGAATATAGAAGGGGAGATCAGCGTGGGTTTTGTTTTAAGATATTTGATTGTCTCTTTCATTTCAGTTAATGGTTGGGTGGGGATTCCCAAAATAATATATGTTGTTACGGCAACACCCAATTGAACAGTCTGTTCCAATATCATTTCATAATGACTCAATGTCTCCGGACGATTTAGCTTCTTGCGCGAAGCACATGCGCCTGTGGCTATAGCCAGATCCAGTTTTAGGAATCCGACCTGCTTCATCAGCTTTAATAATTCCAAGTCCAGATGCGCAACATTCAGACCATTAGATGCCATAAATTCAGGACATTGGTTGTCATATTTTAGAATGATCTTCTCAAACAATATTTTAATACGATCAGGATCATAAAGCAGGTTGTCATCTTGCAGATCAATTATCTGAATGCCGTGATGTTTAACGCATCCATCGATTTCATCTAACACGTAATCCACAGAATGTGTGCGATAAGAATGACCAGATAGTGTATGTGCCGAGCAAAACGAGCATTGATGAGGGCATCCTCGGGATGTTAAAATCATAGTGTAAGGTTTTCGACCTAACTGGTAATCATTAGAATTGAATTTTTCGCGAGCAGGTGGGTGGATTGAATCCAGATCATCAATTCTTAATGGTTTATCTTCAGGATAGATTCTTGGTAGTTTTTGATTTTCTAAAATCTGGGACAAAGAAACTTCTCCCTCACCTCTAATCACGCAGTCAATTGTATCATCAACAAGCAATGAATTAGGATCAGCAGTTGCATGATGACCGCCCATAAAAATTCGGACATGAGGAAGGGCTTGTTTGATTACCCGCGCTGTGTTGAGTGTTTCATTTACATAAGGTGTAAACATGGCATTGATGAGTAAAATATCAGGCGCATATTCTTTTACAAGTTTTCGGATTTCCTCATCACTCATACCAAAGTGATAATATGCCTTAAATAGAGAGCTGTCTGTGTGATAAAAGTTAGATAGATGTTCAAGCTGTTTTGGAATAGGAATCTTTTTCGGTTTCTTACATTTTCTTGCATCAAGAATTTTTGTTGTCTGCCCGGCTTTGTCTAAGGCAGCAGCCAGATAGAGCAGCCCCAATGGATATTCACGAAATTGTGTGCGATAAAAGTCCTGAATTGGAGGTTGGATTAAAAGGATATTCATATATAAAAATATCGCATTATGTGTGTGTTGGTGTTTGGCATTCCGTACTTGATACGGAATCTATCTTTTCTGGATCCCGTGTCAAGCACGGGATGACAATCCGCAATCAAGAATAACAATCTGTAAGCGAAATGACAAAGCCTGCAGATTATTTGTAGATAAAATCATACAATAATCTGGTGTGCAATAGCAGCTAATACATCGCTAAGTGTTCCGTCATTGTTGCAGATATAAGCCATGCTTGATCTGCTCATGAAGATGCTGGCGATGAATTCAGCAGGTCGTGCTAACAGAGGATCAATGATATTATGCCCTATGAATGCGGCTGCATACAGAGAAGCTGCAACAGCAACGCCTGTTCCTATGCTCATGCCAGAGCTTACCCAGAATCTGGTAGACGCAAGTGTTGCAGATGATATTCCATTTACTGTAGCCAATGGTGCAGCTGCTGCCAATGCGCTGGTGATGAGCAAATTAGCTCCCTGTGTCCAGATTGAATTTTGATCAACACCCAGCATGGTCTCAGAGCTGCTTAAAGCCATATCGATTGGTGCAATGCTCAACATGCCAATGGGCACGTGTGCGAAAGTGTGTAATCGAGGAGCGCCGCAAATAAGCTGATAACCCACTGTTGCAGCAATCGGTGCCATGCCAGCAGAAAATCGT
>CAZLRI010000036.1:0-1270 GCA_964561745.1 uncultured Pseudobdellovibrionaceae bacterium
TTTTTGAAATTTGTGCCAGCCAGATTGAAGTTACAAGAAAAGCAAAAGCAACTATAACAGTAATCTTATTCAAAAAAGTGGTTGGTCCGCGGCTGCCAAAAACTGTTTGCGAACCTCCACCAAATACAGCACCGATATCAGCGCCTTTTCCAGCCTGCAGCAGGATTGTGATGATAAGAAAAGCACATATAGCGTAGTGTAGTGTAATGAGTAATGTTTCCATAAAACCTTTCTTTTAGTGTCACATAAATTTCTTTATGCTTTGTTGCCCGCACATTCTCAATCCTCACGTACTATCGTGTACGCTCCGGTTGCTCGTTTGCGGGACGCCTCGCCTAAAGGAAATTTCTGGGACACTATTTTCATAGTTTAATGATTAACCTTTTCAACCGGTATATTTCTTATAATGTTGGCGAATTCAAGCGGATTTAAGCTCGCACCGCCAACTAACAGTCCATCAATATCTTTTTGTGAAAGAAGCTCTCTGCTATTACCGGCTTTTGCACTTCCCCCATATAAGATCCGAGTTCTTTGTGCAACAGTGACATCATATATTTTTGAGAGCCAGTTTCGTACCATTGCATGAACTTCATTTGCCTGTGCAGGGGTAGCTGTTTTCCCAGTCCCTATAGCCCAAATTGGTTCATAAGCAATAACAAAATTATCTATATTTTTTAAGGAAATATTTGATAATGCGGTTTTTAACTGGAATTCACAGATTTCCCAAGTTTTATTGTTTTCATGCTCCTCTAATGTTTCACCTATGCAAAGTATGGGAACCAAATCATTTCTTAGGGCAGATGCAACTTTTTTGCTGATCATATCGTTTGTTTCGCCAAAGATCTTTCTGCGCTCTGAATGACCAATAATAACATATTCACAACCCAGATCTTTTATAAATGGTCCTGATATTTCACCAGTATAAGCACCATTATCTTCCCAATACATATTTTGTGCTGCTAATTTAAATCCAGTTTCAGATAATGCAATTCCGGTTGAGTATAATGCAGTTGCTGGTGGGGCAATTACAACCTCTGCTTCACCAATAGCTTTTAATTCATGGATAAAGCTTGTGACGAATTTTAGGGCTTCGGAAATAGTAAAATTCATCTTCCAGTTTGCTGCAATTAACGGTATTCTATCAGACATGTTAGACCCCTTTTTTATAAGGGCAACTCGTTTTTAGAGGTACCCATAATTTACTAACGACTGTCGACTAACTTGCTAGTGCTTTGACAATTTAATTCTCATCTATGTTAATCAATAACAA
>CAZLRI010000036.1:1370-11984 GCA_964561745.1 uncultured Pseudobdellovibrionaceae bacterium
TTAAATTGATCAAGCACTTGTGTGCGCCTTTTTTGAAATATTAAAGACGCCTAGTGCTTTGACAATTTAATTCTCATCTATGTTAATCAATAACAATTAAATTGATCAAGCACTTGTGTGCGCCTTTTTTGAAATATTAAAGACGCCTAGTACTTTGACAATTTAATTCTCATCTATGTCATTGTTTATCATTCCGGACTTGACCTGCCCGCCATCGCAAGTCCAATGACTTGTTCAGGCGTTGCGGGCGGGTCCGGAATCTGGTTTTTTCTGGATCCCGCATCTCCGCCTAAGGACGGATCAGCCTCTGGCCGAAAGTGCGGGATGACAAGCCTTGACATAATGCTTTAATCCCCGGCAATTCCTTTCCTTCAACAAATTCTAAAGAAGCCCCGCCTCCGGTAGATATATGAGTTATTTTATCTGCAACACCTGCTTTATTTACAGCTGCTATGGAATCACCGCCACCTATTACCGTGACTGCGTCTGAATCAGCAACTGCTTTGGCAAGAGCTGTTGTTCCTTTTGAAAAAGCCGGAATTTCAAAAACGCCCATTGGACCGTTCCAGAAAATTGTTCTGGCTCCTTTTAAACTTTCAACAAATAAAGATATAGTCTTTGACCCTATATCCAATCCCATAAGATCTTCGGGTATGGTATCATTAGCAGTTGTTTTAGGAGTAGCTTCCAGAGAAGATTCTTTTCCTGTAATGTGATCAACTGGTAAAAGAATGGCAACTCCCTTGTTTTCCGCTCTTATTAATATCTTTTTTGCCATGTGGATCTTTTCATCTTCAACTAGAGATTTTCCAACCTTTACTCCCTTTGCCTTGAGGAATGTATATGCCATACCTCCACCAATAATTATAGTGTCAGCAATGTTTAAAAGGTTTTCTACAACTCCTATTTTATCAGAGACCTTTGCTCCTCCAAGTATAGCAATAAAAGGTTTTGCAGGATTTTTTACTATCTTTGATAAATATTGGATCTCTGATTTTAATAAAAGCCCACCACCTTTAATATCAAAAAATTGAGTCATTCCAACTGTTGATGCATGTGCCCTATGGGCAGTTCCAAACGCATCATTTATATAGATATCTGCTATAGATGCCAGTTCCTTTGAAAATTCCTCATCATTTGCGGTTTCTTCTTTATGAAACCTTAAATTTTCTAAGAGCATTATTTGGCCGGGATGTAGATCTGATGCCAGTTTTTTTACTGCATCACCTATGCAATCTTCAGGCATTATTATGTCTTGACCTAAAAGTTCTGCTAATCTTTCGCCCACAGGTTTCATTGAAAATTTTGGATTAACCTCTCCTTTGGGGCGACCAAGGTGAGAGGCAAGTATTACACGCGCATTGTTCTCCAAAGCGTATTTTATTGTAGGTAGGGAAGCCCTGATCCTTGTGTCATCAGTAATTTCACCTTTAGCATTTAATGAAACATTAAAATCCACCCGTATAAAAACAGCTTTGTCAGAGATCTGTAGCTCATCTATATATTTTATGCCCATTTTATCCCCTGTGTAAAAATGTCCTTAAAGAGATTTTCCCATGTAACCAGCAAGATCCATCATTCTATGGCAGAAGCCGATTTCATTGTCGTACCAAGCAATTATCTTTACCAGATTACCTGATACTTTTGTTGATAAAGCATCTACAATTGATGAATGTGTATCTCCAATAAAGTCACAGGAAACAAGCGGCTCTTCGCAGAAACTTAAAATATTTTTAAGAGAACCATTGGCTGCTTTTTTAAGAACTTCATTTACAGATTCTTTTGTCATTGGTTTCTGGCATATTGCTACTAAATCAACGCATGAAACATCAACAGTTGGGATGCGCATCGACATTCCATCCAGTTTTCCATTAAGATCCGGAAGAACAAGACCAACAGCCTTTGCAGCTCCGGTTGTTGTCGGAATTTGTGACACCGCAGCTGAGCGGGCTCTTCTTAAATCCTTATGAGGGGCGTCAAGAATTTTCTGGTCATTTGTGTAAGCATGAATGGTAGTCATTAATCCGCGTTCGATAACAAAATTCTCATGAAGCACTTTGGCTACAGGGGCTAAGCAGTTTGTTGTGCATGAAGCATTTGAAACAACATGATGCTCGCTTGGTTTGTAAGTTTCATGATTTACACCATATACAAATGTGGCTGTTTCTTTTTCTTTGGCTGGAGCAGAGATAATGACTTTTTTGGCACCTGCGGTTAAATGCTTGCCAGCATCTGCTGCTTTTACAAATATTCCTGTGCATTCCAACACAATATCAACTTTCAGGTCTTTCCAAGGAAGATTTATTGGATCTTTTTCGCTAAAGGTTTTTATTGTTTTTCCATTTACTGTAAGAGTGTTTTCACTTGAGCTTACCTCGCCTTTGAACCTGCCGTGGGTTGAATCATATTTGAACAGATGTTCCATTGTGCTGGCTGGAATAAGATCATTAATAGCTACAAACTCAAAGTTTGAGTTTGCGGCTGCTGTTCTTAAAGCCAAACGACCGATTCTTCCAAAACCATTGATTGCTATTCTGACTGTCATGAGATTCCTCCTTGTTGTAAAAAATAACTTTGTTACAGTTAATATTTTTGGTATTAAAAACTATTCTTGATTTCCAAAGACGCGGGAGTATACATCTTAGAACGCCGTAGTCAAGTATAGGGTTTATATGTTAAATATAAAAAAGAACATAAGGGCAGTGGCTGGCTTTGTGATCAAATACTATCTTCTTATTTTGATTATAGCCAGCATACTTACGGCAATAGCCTTTCCGCGTGCCTCAAAGTTTTTTGCTAATATTAATACTGATTTAACCCAGTTGATTCCAAAGGATTATCAAAGCGTCAAATCTATAAATGAGATTCGCGAAAAGTTCAAATCAATCAAGAATTTAATAATTGTAGTTGAAGATAATAACCCTGAGAGGGCCAAGGATTTTATGGCCAAATTAGGTGCGAATCTTGAGCAAAATCCCCGAGTGGGAGAGGTTGAGTATAAAAAAAGGGGTTATAATTTCTTTGAAGATCATGTTCTGATGTTTTTGGATCTGGAGGATCTGAATACAATACATGAAAGAATAGACAGACGGATTCAGCACGAAAAATTAAGGGATCTGTATATAGATTTCGAAGATGATGGGGGGAGTAAAGAAGAGGAATTTAAGTTTGGGGATCTGGAAGATAAATATAAGGGGAAATATTCATCAGGTTCAACAAGCGAATATTATGTTAATGATGAAGAGACATTATATACAATGTATATATATCCGGATAAGGATCCTGAAGGCATTAAGAAAAGCGAGGAGTTCTATAAAGCAATAAAAGATGATGTTAGTGATTTTCTGAAAAAAAATGATTTTCCGCAAACAAAGGTTTATTTTACTGGTACGATTCGGACCCATGTTGATGAATACTCTACATTGATTAATGATTTGAAAAGAGCAGGTTTAATTTCAGGACTTGGAATCTTTCTTATCCTAATCCTTTATTTTCGTAGGACATTGGCAGTTGCGCTTCTGTTCCTCCCTCTGACAATGGCAATTCTCTTTACCTTTGCTATTTCATCTTTGTTTATTGACAGCCTTAATCTGGTAACATCTTTTCTTTTTGCGATTTTGGGAGGTTTGGGCATTGAAATAGGCATACATATGCTGGCGCGGTATATAGAAGAGCGAAGAAGATGTGATGAACTTGGATATGACAAGAAAAAAGCAATGAAGGAATCTTTGTATGCTGTCATATATCATACTGGAGGATCAGCGCTTACTTCTGCTGCATCAGTTGCAGCAACATTTTTCATACTTACTATAAATGATTTCAAAGGATTCTCTGAGTTTGGATTTATTGCAGGTGTTGGTCTTACTCTTAATTATCTCTGCTTTCAGCTGGTGTTTCCAGCAATGCTTGTTTTAGCAGAAAAATTACATGTGCTGAAATTTAAAAGAAAGGTTGGTTTTGAATTAGACGCAGATGCCAAAGATATTAAAACATCAGGGAGATTTCCTTTGCCAAGATTTATTTTAGCTGGCTTGGCATTGTTTACAATAATCTCCCTTATAGATATTCCACATCTCAAATTTGAATGGAGATTTTCAAAGATCAAGGCAAATCTTGCAACTTCTGAAGAAGCAAAATCCAAACAGCGTGAAACAAGCAAGTCAGTGAATTCTCCGGCCCTTGTTGTATTAAACAGCAAAGAAGATGCGCTTGCTGTTAAGAGCGTAATAGAAAATGTTATAAAGAAAAAACCTGATAGCGTGGTTGATACATTTAAGTCCTATTATGACATTGTTCCTGATGATCAGGATAAAAAAATGGGAGTAATTGGAGATATAAAAGCACTTCTTGAAGATGATTCTCTGAAATTGGTTAAAGGTGAACATAAAGAGGATATAGATAAGTTTAAGGATGTGTTGAATAAGATGAAACCTGTAGAGGAGAGAGATGTTCCGCCAAAGATACATGAAATCTTTTGGGGAAACGTTGAGGGGAATAATACGCAAGTTGGATATATCAATCCATTACCCCATCTGGAATTAGATGATGGTCGGAATGCAATTAAATTTGCCGAGCAGGTTGCAAAGATAGAAACCCCTAATGGAACATTTTATTCATCCAGCAATGCTATTGTTTTTGCAGATGTTCTAAGAACCATGATATCAAATTCCAAACGAGTTGTTATTCTGGCGTTCCTAGTTGTTTTTCTGATCGTATACATAGATTTCAGAAGATTCTCAACCGCAGCCCTTGTTATTTCGCCCATTCTGCTTGGAGTGGTTTTTATGGGCGGTTTTATGTATATTTTAAACCTTAAGCTTAATTTTTATAATATGGTGGTTGCGCCAACGGTTGTTGGTACAAGTATAGATAATTCAGTGCATCTGTATCATCGTTATAAGGAATTAGGTAAAGGTTCTTTGATTCATGCTTTGCGATCCAGTGGTGGCGCGGCTTTAATGAGCTCAATGACAAATATTCTCGGTTTTTTGGGCTTGATTTTTGCTACCCATAATGGTTTGCGGTCAATAGGCGATCTGGCTGTAACCGGTATGGTAGCGTGTTTGATCACCACATTGGTATTCTTCCCTGCAGTATTACAGGTAATGGAAGATAGGAAAAACCAAGCATGATGTATAAATAGCATTTGGGCTATTGCTTTACTATGCCAACATTTCTTCATGTTGGCCAGATTGTGTAAGAATCTACAGAATAAAACATGAATGTTAAATGTAACACAATATGCGCTATTGTTACTCCGGCTGGATCAGGCGGCGGGGTGGGGATTGTGCGTGTGAGCGGTAAAGAAGCTGTGGAAGTATTGCAAAAGATTTGGAAAGGGAAGAGTGCTGTTTCTGATTTTGAATCCCACAAGATGATGTTGGGTCATGTGGTGGATCCAAAACAAGGCGATCCTGTGGATAATGTGCTGGCTGTGATTATGCGGGCACCACATTCTTATACTGGTGAGGATGTGGTGGAGATCTCCTGCCATGGTGGTCCGTTGATATTGAAACGTCTGATTCAAGTATGCGTGCATGCTGGTGCGCGTCTGGCTGAGCCCGGTGAATTTACCAAGCGGGCATTTCTCAATAACAAGATGGATCTAACTCAAGCTGAGGCTGTAGCTGATCTGATTGCTGCAACCAATGAAAAAGCCTCGTGCATGGCATTGGACCAACTGGATGGATCATTGTCTAAGCAAATTCATACATTCATGGATCGCTTAACCGAGGTTCGCGCGTTGGTTGAAGCAACCATTGATTTTCCAGAAGAGGATATTGAGTATATTAAGAACGATCACGTAAAGGAACGATTGCAGTCCATTGCACAAGACCTAACTCAATTAAATAATACCTATGATGAAGGTCGTTTGATCAAAGATGGCATCTCAGTTGCTATTTTAGGTGCGCCCAATGTAGGCAAATCCAGTTTATTTAATCAATTAGTGGGTCGCGATCGTGCGATTATCCATCATGAACCAGGTACAACGCGAGATTTAATCACTGAAACTGTAGTATGGCAGGGCTTGAGTTTTCATCTCACAGATGCAGCAGGTATCAGGGATCAAGCTGGTGATGTAGAGACAATTGGTATTGACCGCGCCAAGGCATTATTGGGTCGTGCGGATCTGGTGGTATATGTCAAAGATGCAACATGTTTGGAAGAATCAGATATGAAAGGCTTAAATCCTAAGCAGACGATTTTGTGTATTAATAAAATCGATCAGTTTTCTTTGTCATCCTCCGGTGCACTTTCTTTGTCATCCTCCGGCTTGACCGGAGGATCCAGTTTTTTGGAGAATAACAAAAAATGGCTTGCTTGTGTTCAAACATCAGCAACACAGGAGATTGGAATCAATGACTTAAAGGAGATGATTGTTGTTAATGCCCTGAAGGAACGCTCCGTTAGATCAGACCAAGAGGGCGTGATTATTACATCTGCGCGGCATAAAGCAGCATTGGATCAGACAATTACATCTCTTAAACAATCTATTCATGAGGTCAATCAAAAACAGTCAGCTGAATTTATTGCCCTTCATCTAAATCAAGCAAGCGATGCCTTAGGCCATATCATTGGAGTAGTTACATCTGATGATATCCTAAATCAGATCTTTTCCCGATTTTGTATTGGGAAATAGTATAATAATATCAATGGGTTTTGTAGACCCTAAAAAATCTAACAACTTTTTTTGTTTTCTGCCGATAATAAAAATAGATGGGCGATGTGCGGCGTTGTGAAGTATACGTTCATCTCTCATCGCATATCGCACAACGATAATATGGGGATTGTTAACACTCACATAAACAATTTTTTAGGACTTCACGCTTTTTCACGTAATCCACAGGATAATGCTGATATAGCCAGAGAACTGGCTGGTTCAAATCTTATAAACAGAACAGTTTCCAGATATATTCCACAAGACAGTCCAATACAGGGATTATTTAGTCTACAGCAATGGGGATTTGTAGGTGGCATGCAACTGCTTGGAGATATAGCAGGATATGCAGGAAGAAGTTTGTTGAATCCTTATGGGCTAGGTCTTGTAGGGCAGATAGTATTTGATGAAGTAGCAACAGGCATATTTACAGGATCGCTAAGAGGAAGAGAAAATATTGGAACACATATAGGTCGAGATATTTTAGAGGGATTAGCAACTCGCATAATAATCCTTCCAATAAGTTTAATGCTTGGCAATAATCCTTTAGGCAGATTTGTTCTTCAGCCGATATTGTTTGGTGCAGTTTCATATTTTGTGCAGAGGGCTGGAGACTTGGCATTTCATGAACAAACTGCCCCAACATCATTTACAGATCATCTTTTATCATCAGGTGTAATGATGTTGCAGGGGCATAGCTTGATGCTGGGGCGGTATAGGGCTAGGCAAATTCATGAGGAACATGGTGTGTTCAACTGGATCAGTTGGAAGATATGGCCACCTGTGATTAGCCCACGCTGGGATTCTCAGGGTGATTATTGTTATCACGGGACCAGTATCCATGAACTTTCAAACATCATTTTTTCAGGTGGTTCAATGAAAAGGGATATTACCTTTTTTTGCAATGAACCTAGTTTTTCATTTGGTTATGCACGCGCACGCGCTAGAAGATCACTTACCCATGGAATCGTTCTTCAGTTTGATCAAACTATGATTTCAGATCGACTTAAACCCTGACACTACCAGCCTGTTATATCCCATGATCGAGGCGCACATTCCCGTCAAATTGCGCAGTTTAGTGTAGCAAGAGAGAACATCCCTCTTTCAGCCATGATATATCTCTCCAAACAGACTGTTTTACGTTGGATGGCGGATCAACGTGATGCAAACCCGCAAGACTCTTCTTGGTCGAAACTTGTTGGACTTGCAACTACTTATTTATATTCTTAAAAAAGATCAAAGCATTTTGTGCTTGTTTTGCCACCTCCCTTTTTAATTAATAAAAACAGAGAGTTAAGGTGGTTTAATAAAAATATAACAATCATGCATTTTGTGCGCAACTTTTTTGCTTAACAAGCGATAATAAGATTGATCATTGATATTTGGTTGAAGTTTGTCATCTCGTGCTTTTCCGACAAAGGACGGATCAGCCTCTGGCTGACAGCAAAAGAGCTGAGGCGTCTAATTTGCAAGATATGAAAAAGGGGAAGATTAATGAAAAAATTTTTAATTTTAGTTTCGATTCTGATTTTAGTTTTTGCAGGTTGTGATTCTCCGGATAAATCTGGAAAATCAGAAGACAGCAATGCTGCTGTGCAGCCAGATGATTCAGTGAGTGAAGCAAGCTTTGGCTTAAGTAACAGCGATTATAATCTGGTGATTACAAAAGATCTGCTTAGCCAAGAGTTTGTTATGATGCCAACTCTGGTTGAGATAACATCTCCATATACAACTACAGATGTTTTTGCCACTAAGCTTGTTTATTTTGATAAGGTTGGTGATAGCTTATATCTGATGGAGGCAATGGATGGAAAGACAGTTACAGATCCTTATGATCCGGTGAATATCATTGCTCAGTTTCCAATTGTAGAGGAACAGGAAAATAAGATTGTTTTTGATTTTAAAAAAGGTTTTGATTCTTTGATAATAGCAGAAGGAGACTATTCAAGTGCAGATTCGCCTAGTGTGGCATTGCCGACTTTAGCATCTTATATTGAAAACTTTATCTCTGATAAAAATTCCCTTTCCTTTGATCATATTGCACAAGTGAATTTATCTGGTGGGTCTGCAACCGTACATTTTAATTATACATTTATGTTAAGCAACCGGGATAATGTTGCTCCGCTTGTTGTAGAAGATGAAGTAAGATTCGGTTACTTTCTGACAAAGCCAATTTATGAAAGAAGCACTGGAAATCCTCAGCAGGTTATAAATCGCTGGAACATTTCACAACCAATAACTTTTTATGTATCTTCAAATACCCCTGAAGATTATTTTGAATCTGTTAAGCAGGGTATTCTTGCATGGAATGATGCATTTGAATCAGATCTTATTAAAGTAAAAAAAGCATCTGATAAAATTATGCTGGGAACGCCCGGGTATAATGTTGTTCAGTGGGTTGGTTTTGATAAAGCAACTGGCGCATATACTATATGGCATGCGCATCCCATAACAGGGGAGATACTAAAAGCCGGCGTTGTTCTGCCGTCTGTTTTTGCTGTTACAAACAAGGACAAGGCAAAGCGCCTGCTTGCAACATTGGATACAAATCTCTTAACAGGGGATGCTAATAAAAAAGAGGATAACAAAGCTCATATAGGTCTTGCTGGATTTGAATCCATCAAGCTTTGTGAGAATGATTTTTCAAAACCATACAGGGAATTTCTAAATCTTGCAGCATCAGGGTCTATTTCTGATAACACCATATTAGATCTGTCTAAGCTGTTTGTGAAATATGTTGTTATGCATGAGATTGGTCATTCATTAGGTCTTAGACATAATTTTTATGGAAACCTTGGTTCCAAAGCCCCTTTAAACATTGATGATAATTTTATTAATAATCTTTTAACAGAAGACGGATATAACGGATCTTTGCCATCTGCCAGTATCATGGATTATCTTGATTTTAAGGATGCTGTACGTATGCATAGACTTGGCGAATATGATATTATGGCTATTAGATGGGGATATGGAATTGATAATTCAAACAATCAGGCAAGACCTCTTTATTGCACAGATGAGGATATTGCTATGAATGCTGACTGCGAGCCGTTTGATGGTGGAAACGAACCAATCTTATGGAGAGATTTAAGACTAAAAGAGTGGTTGGCATACATGAGCTCATGGGTTGAAGATGTTTATTTTAATTCAATGCAACTTGAGGATGAAGATGCACCTGAGATGAATCTCTATTTATGGCAGCTTGCCAGATTGGCAGATTATATTGATGTTACAAAAAATGTTTTGGAAATTAATGGTTCAACTGTTGTTGAGCGAAGGGCAAAGGCAGCAGATGTTTTGGCAGAATATTTAAAAGCATCTGACCAAAGTTATGATGCTGTGCTTAATCTTGCTACAGACAAGTTGTTAACAAGGCTGCTCTCACAAAATGAAGATCAGGGCAAAGTTATAGCTGCATTTGGTTATATTCAGAGCATTCGGGATATGGGTGTAGCATATATTTTTGATTTACTGTCCAGAATGCTTAATCCATCTGTATCTCCTATTATACCGGTTAATGAGTTATCAACTGATTTTATATATGTTCTTCCTGAGATGACAAAAGCAAGAGAGGTTGTGCGGCCCATTGCCCTTGCCTTATCAACAATAGCTGCCAATCATATTTCTACCACAGAACCGTCAGAGCCAATGGATTTCAGGCTTTTGGCAGCCAGAATTATCAGGATGTTTGAAGAAGAAACAGTAAAAGATATAAGAAATAGTGCTGCAGCTAAAATAAGGGCAAATATAGCTGCCCTTGAAAAAGAAAGGCAGGGCTTGATTAATAATAACGATCAGGTTAGATATAATCAGTTGATTGCAGATGAGCAAACTGTTCTAATAGCTCTTGGAGGAGGTTCTTCTATACCTCCTCTTGTTAATGAGCTGGAAACAGAACCATTAGGCGTTGATTAGATTCTCAAATAAGGCGCGCACAAGTGTTTGTAATCAACAGA
>CAZLRI010000037.1:0-11921 GCA_964561745.1 uncultured Pseudobdellovibrionaceae bacterium
GAAAGTTGGATTATAGCAAAGTCGGGTTACCCATTTGAAATGAGAAAGAACCGAAAAAGTTTTTGTAGCTTTGATGTGTCGAACAATTAACCGTCTGATTTCCCTCCCACCTGTGGGGAGGGCTAGGGAGGGGCGTAATAAATGACTTCACAAAATAAAATAGTATCTTTTGATAATCTTGTTTCTATTGTTGATAAGACAAAAAAAGAAGGGAAGAAAGTAGTCCTGTCGCATGGGGTATTTGATTTGGTTCATCCCGGACATATCCTTCATTTTAAGGCAGCTAGAAAACATGGTGATATGTTGGTGGTTACACTTACAAAAGATGAGTATGTAAGAAAAGGACCGGGTAGACCGTATTTTAATCAGCGTCTTCGTTTGGAAACAATTGCTGCGCTTGAATATGTTGATTATGTTGCATTAAACGAATGGCCGACAGCTATTGAAACCCTGAAAAAGATTAAACCGAATTTTTATGCCAAAGGCAAAGATTATGCTGATAATTCAAAGGATGTAACTGGCAATATTGCACATGAGGCAAATGCCATAAAAGAAGTAGGTGGAGAGATTATATATACAGATGAAGAGATGTTTAGTTCGAGTAAATTATTAAACAGATTTATGCAGGATTATCCTCCTCATGTTAAGACGTTTCTGGATGATTTTAGACATAAGCATAATGCAGAGAAAATAGTTGAGCAGCTCAAAAGCTTAAGCGATCTTAATGTTATGGTGGTTGGTGAAGCGATTCTTGATCAATATTATTATTGTCAGGCTTTGGGTAAACCCCCAAAGGATCCCATAGTATCCAGCAAATATTTGTCTCATGAAGATTTTGCCGGCGGCACAGTTGCTATGGCAAATCATCTGGCTAATTTTTGTAAGCACGTGACACTTCTTACTTATGTGGGCGATGATGGACATGACAAATATTTCCGTTCAAAGATTGCCGATAATGTGCAATTTATACCTGTGGTCGCCGAAGACAGACCGACTGTTACAAAAAGAAGATTTCTTGACCTGCCTTCTTAACAAAAATGTTTGAAGTTCAGTATATAAATGATGAGGAATTGAACGGCTCTGTTGAGAAAAAAGTAATTGATGAATTTAATGCAAATGTTGGTGACAGGGACCTTGTTGTTGTAGGTGATTTTGGTCATGGGCTGATTACTCCGGCGTTAAAGGATGCAATCTATAATTGTGGAAAATTCATGGCGTTAAATACCCAGAGTAATAGCGCCAATATGGGTTTTAATCCGGTTACAAAATATAAGAGAGCTGATTATATCAGTATTGATGAGCCTGAGCTCCGTTTTGCTTCTCATTCGCGATATGGTGATATTGAAAAAATTGCACTTGATATAAAAAACCGTCTTGAAGCCCCGTATTTAATGGTAAGCCGCGGACCGTATGGTTCGGCACTGTTCACAAAAGAGAATGATAAGTTTGAAACGCCTGCTCTAAGTAGCCGTATTATTGACAGGACAGGAGCCGGTGATGCCTTGTTTTCAGTAACAGCGCCTTGTTTATGTAAAAGTGTGCACCCGGAAGTTGTATGTTTTATAGCAAACTGTGTCGGTGCTATGGCAGTTGAAACTGTTTGTAACCGCGAACCCATTGATCCTACAATTTTGTATAAATTTATAACATATATTCTTAAATAGAATGTGAGAGGTGAGTGAGTTATGAAAAATATTGCAATCAACGCAATAAAGTTTACCGAAGATATATCTTCAATGGCATTAAATACAAAGACTACGGTTAAAATGGAGGAACGTTCTCTTCTTGATGTTTTTGCTGTTTGCCTGAAGGAAATTGAAGAATGCTATAAAAATGGGAAAAAAATAATATTTATAGGCAATGGTGGAAGTGCTGCTATAGCTAATCACCAAGCAACTGATTACTGGAAAAATGGAGGTATTAAATCAGTTTCGTTCAGCGACTCGAGTATGCTTACCTGTTTAAGCAATGATTTTGGATATGAGCATGTGTTTGCAAAACCAATAGAAGGATTTGCTGACAAAGGAGATATTGTATTTGCTATTAGCAGCTCTGGTAAGTCGGAAAATATACCGAACGGCGTTAAAATGGCATTAGATAAAGGTTGTAAGGTCGTTACATTTTCAGGTTTTTTACATGATAATCCTTTAAGAAAACTAGGCGATGTTAATTTTTATGTTTCATCAAACTCATATGGCACTGTTGAAGTGGTTCATCATTTATTGATTCATTCGATTTTGGAAGCAAGATTAAAGGGAGCTGAAAAGATATGAATAACAGATTTGTTGTAATAGGCAGCAATTCGTTTTCCGGAGCAAGTTTTGTATCTTATCTGCTAAAGCATGGAATGAGTGTTATAGGTATTGGTCGTTCTGTTGAACCAAATCAGGTTTTTCTTCCGTATAAATGGATTGATCATAAGAATTTTAAATTTTATCAGATGGACTTGAATCATAACTTGTCTGACATAATGGGTGTGACCAAAAATTTTGAGCCGGATTATGTCGTGAACTTTGCTGCCCAAAGCATGGTGGCGGAAAGCTGGAAATCTCCGGAAGATTGGTTTCAGACAAATGTTGTTGCAAATGTTAAACTTCATGATGCGTTAAGAGGATGTAAATTTTTAAAAAAATATGTTCATGTTTCAACACCTGAAGTTTATGGAACATGTGAAGGATTAATTAAGGAACATACAAATTATAATCCAAGCACACCATATGCAGTGTCTCGGGCTGCAGCAGATATGAGTCTGATGAGTTTTTACAAGGCTTATAATTTCCCCGTGGTTTTTACAAGGGCAGCAAATGTTTATGGATCGGGTCAGCAGTTGTATAGAATCATACCCAGAACAATCTTGTTTTTTATGTTAGGTAAAAAACTTCAATTACATGGTGGTGGTCATTCTGTGCGCTCGTTTATTCACATCAATGATGTTTCTGAAGCAACCATGAAAATAGCTATGAAGGCGCCTATTGGAGAGATATACCATCTTTCAACACCAAGAAATATATCCATAAGAACGTTGGTTGAAATGATAGTTAAACAAATGGGAGCTGATTTTAAAGATCATGTAGAGGTAGTGGAAGAAAGGCTTGGAAAGGATTCTGCTTATTTGTTGGATAACGCTAAAGCCAGAGAAACGCTTGGTTGGAATCCAAAGATAGATTTAGAGCAGGGTATAGAAGAAACAATTGATTGGGTAAGAGATAATCTTCAGGTCTTATCCAAAGAGTTTATTGATTATATTCATAAGAAATAATTAGCTCAAAAGGTAAATTTAAAAATCAAATGAATTTCAAAGAATCCGAAAAACAAGAACTCAAGTTAAATTTTGGGAATGATATTATAGAATCGCTTGTTGCATTTGCTAACGCAAAGGGTGGAAGAGGTAACATCTCAATAAGTTGAGGTAAACTATTAATTTTCTCCCCCTTTCAGCCAGAGGCTGATCCGCCTTTGGCGGAGTGGGGAGGACTAAGGAGGGGGGTGAAGACGAAAAAACGCGTGGATTCTCACCCTCCCCTTGATCCCCTCCCATCTCCGCCATAGGACGGATCAGCCTCTGGCTGAAAGGGAGGGGAATTAATATCGTGAATGCCAAAATTTACCTCAACTTATTGAGAAGTTACTGGAAGAGTTGTAATAGGCGTGGATGATAATGGAAAAGTATGGCTCTGGTATCAAACGCGTTTTGGACCTGTTTCGAGAAAGGGGACTTAATCGTCCTCAATTTAGGGAATTACAAAACGGTTTTGATGTGGTTGTCTTTAGTGGTAAAACCACCCAGAAAACCACCCAGAAAAAGAGTCTAAGAGATCGGATACTGGCTATTGCGAAAAATAAGTCACATGCAACCAGAACAGAATTTGCGTTAGAACTTGGTATTAGTGAAAATACAGTGAAGGAATATCTAGCAAAATTAAAATTGGAAGGTTTGCTTGAAAGAATAGGACCTGATAAGGGGGGATATTGGAAGGTGAAAGATCGGAAATGAAGAGACAAAGGAGAATTATGAAAATTCTATTAACAGGTGGTTGTGGTTATGTAGGAACGCTTTTAACAGATCGATTATTAAATGAAGGACATGACGTTACGGTTGTTGATGTGCAGTGGTTTGGAAATTATTTAAAGCCTCATAATAAGTTGAGCATTATCAAAGAGGATGTTCGTAACATTGATAATATTTCCATGAAAGATGTTGATGTTGTTATTCATCTTGCCAATGTTGCGAACGATCCGTGCAGCGATTTGGATCCAAAATTATCATGGGAGGTAAATGCTCTGGCAACAATGCGATTGGTTGATAAGGCTGTGAGAAATGGTGTGAAGCAGTTTATATATGCCAGCTCAGGCAGTGTTTATGGTGTAAAGGAAGAGCAGAAAGTTACAGAAGATCTGATATTGGTGCCAATCTCTGATTATAATAAGACAAAAATGGTAGCTGAACGTATTTTGCTAAGTTATCAGGATAAAATTTGTGTGCAGATAGTGCGACCTGCAACTGTTTGCGGCTATTCGCCAAGAATGAGGCTTGATCTGTCAGTGAATCTTCTTACAATGCAGGCTCTGGCAAAACGCAAAATCACAGTATTTGGAGGCGATCAAACAAGACCAAATATACATATTAAAGATATGGTGGAAGTTTACCTACATTTCTTGAAAAATGGAAATAAAATAACCGGCATTTATAATGCTGGATTTGAAAATATTTCTATTATGGATATTGCAAAAACTGTTACGCAATTTGTTCCAGTTGAGATTGTCAGAACAGAATCAAATGACCCAAGGTCGTACAGAGTGTGTTCAGATAAACTTTTGGCAACTGGTTTTGCTCCTAAATATAAAGTCTTAGATGCAATTAAAGAAATTATAGATGTTTTTAATTCCGATAAACTGACAGATGATGATAAATACTACAATATCAAGACAATGAAAAAGCTAAAAGCAAGCTGAAAGCCCAAAGCCGAAAGGATTTCCCTTCACCTTTGACCCTCAAGACTAATATGACGTTAAGTATCGATAAAAAAATAGCCATCGACATTCTCAGGCGTATGCTTCTTATTCGTACGACAGAGGAAACAATCGCCCAAAAATATCCGGAAGGAAAGATGCGCTGTCCTACTCATTTGTGCACAGGTCAGGAGGCTGTTGCTGCTGTAGTTGGAGTGGTGCTTAGAAACGATGATTTTGCTATTAGTACTCATAGAGCGCATGGGCATTATTTGGGTAAGGGTGGAGATGTTAACAGCATGATAGCTGAAATTTATGGCAAGGTTACAGGTTGTTCTGCAGGCAAGGGTGGTTCGATGCATTTGATTGATAAAGAAGTTGGATTTATGGGCTCGACCGCAATTGTCGGAGGAACAATTCCAGTTGGTGTCGGTCTTGGTTTTTCAATTCAACTTCATGGAGGAGATCAGGTTAGTTGTGTTTTTTTAGGTGACGGGGCGATAGAAGAAGGAGTTTTCTACGAATCAGTTAATTTCGCAGTTTTGAAAAAACTACCTGTATTATTTATCTGCGAAAATAATTTATATTCCGTATATTCTTCTTTAAAAGTTCGTCAACCAGAAGGACGCAAGATTTATAAAATGGTTGAAGGCTTGGGTATTAAATCAGACTGCGGTGATGGCAATAATGCAATTGAAGTGTATGAGAAACTAGCTCCTACTATTAAAGAGATTCGTAATGGAGATGGTCCCAGATTCTTTGAATTCTCAACATATCGCTGGCGTGAACACTGTGGTCCGAATTTTGATAACAATATAGGATATAGAACTGAAGCTGAGTATTTGGAGTGGAAGGAAAAGGATCCGGTTAAATATATGAAATCAAGATTGGTGGATGAATGCATATTAACCAACGAAGAAATGCATTCAATGGAGAATGACATACAAATAAAAGTTAATGCAGCTTTTGATTTTGCTGAAAATTCAGAGTTTCCTTCTGAGGAAGATCTGTTTACATATGTATATGCTGAATAATATAGGAGGGCAGGATTATGCCTGAAATATGTTGAATATCATGATGATAAAGCAGTTTTTGATTTTCATGGCAATGTGATAAAAGGGCATATAAATTCAAGGACAGCTACTAAACTTATCAGAGAGTGGATTGATTTACACACAAAAGAACTTGAAGAAGATTGGAAATTGGCGGTAAATGGCAAAGAGATAAAAAAGATTAATCCATTGGATTAAGGTGAAATATGTGGAATATGAACGAAGTAAAAAAAATTGAATATAGAGGCGAATATGTATTTCATATTTGTTTCGATGATGGAAGAAACGGGAATGTGGATTTTTTTGTATATATTAGTAAATATCCTGTTTTTAAAAAGTTGAAGAATATGGAATTTTTTAAGCAAGCTCGTATTGAGGGAGGTACTATTGCATGGCCCAATGGTGCCGATGTTGCTCCTGAAACTCTATATGACTTGATTGCGAAAGGATAGTTGTGTCCGATAGAAATCTTACATTTGCCCAATCAATTAATGAAGCTATATCCCAAGCAATGGAGATGGACAAGAATGTCATCTGTTACGGACTTGGTGTTGATGACCCAAAGGGCGTATTTGGTACAACTCTTGGGCTGCAAAAACGTTTTGGTAATAAACGTGTTTTTGATATGCCGACATCAGAGAATGCTATGACAGGCATTGCAATTGGCGCATCATTAAACGGTATAAGACCTGTGATGACACATCAGCGGCTTGATTTTTTCTTGTTGGCTATGGATCAGTTAGTTAACAATGCAGCTAAATGGCACTATATGTTTGGAGGTAAGTCGCATGTTCCAATAACAATCAGGCTTATACTCGGACGTGGCTGGGGGCAGGGTCCAACACATTCTCAATCTCTTCAGTCATGGTTTGCACATGTTCCGGGTCTTAAAGTTGTTATGCCAACAACAACTGCTGATGCTAAAGGACTTCTTTTGTCTTCTATTTTTGATGACAACCCTGTGGTGTTTCTTGAACATCGCTGGTTGCACAACCTTGAGGGCGATGTGCCAGAAGGTGATTATCGTGTACCGATCGGCAAGGCTCAAGTTTTAAGGGAAGGTAGCGATGTTACAATTGTCTCGATGTCATATATGACAATTGAGGCTTTACATGCGATTGAGTTTTTAAATTCTCATCAGCGGTCGAATTCTCCCTCTCTCCTTGTGGGAGAGGGTTGGGGTGAGGGGGTAGCGGAAGGGTGCGAAATAATTGACCTTCGAACCATAAAGCCTCTTGACTGGGAAACAGTGTTTACCTCTGTTCGCAAGGCCGGACGCCTAATTGTTCTAGATACTGGAAATGATTTTTGCTCTGTAGGTTCAGAGATAATCGCACGTGTTTCGTCAGAATGTTTTGAATCTTTAAAATGTGCTCCAAAAATTCTATCTTTACCGGATTTGCCGTCTCCGACAAGTCCGGCGCTTTCTAAAAATTATTACAAAGGTACTAAAGATATAGTCGAAGCTGTCGCCGATATGATGAATTTTACCGTTGACCTTTCACCCTTGACCTTTCAGCTTCCTCACGATGTTCCCGGTGATTGGTTTAAAGGACCGTTTTGATATGAGGCTAAAGCTCAAAGCTCAAAGCTCAAAGGTTCTTGATATCATGACGAAGAAATCTAAAACAAAATCGATTGTTAAATCAAATGCCTCTTCGGGTAAATTATTTGACCGCATTGTTTCTATTTTAGAACGGGCGCGTATTAATGTCGTGCGGTCGGTCAATAGCCAGATGGTTGTTGCTTATTGGTTGATTGGGCGGGAAATTGTGTTAGAGCTACAAAGTGGAAATATGCGTGCAGAATATGGAAGACGATTAATTGAAGATTTGTCTAAACGGTTGACCAAGCGATATGGCGAAGGCTATTCTGCCACAAGTCTCAAATACTTCCGCACTTTTTACCTTGCTTTTGCGGATAGAGATCCTGAAATAGGTCACCCAGTAGGCGACCTATTAAGTGACAACCAGAAAGGTCGCCCAATGGGTGACCTATTGAAGGAGTTCAAAAGGTCGTTTCATCCGGATCTTAGTTGGTCTCATTATCGCGCGCTTATGCGTGTTGAAAATAAAAAAGCGCGTGATTTTTACGAGATAGAAGCTGTTCGATGCGGTTGGAATAAAAGAGAATTGGAACGGCAAATCGCTACTCTCTTTTATGAACGACTACTCAAGAGCGGGGATAAGTTTGCCATGCTTCGAAAAGCGGTTTCTGATTTTGCCAAAATTGAACCTATGAATGTCCTTAAAGATCCTTATATTTTGGAGTTCTTAAATTTACCTGATACTCCCGAATTGCATGAATCAAAACTTGAAGAAGCATTGATTGCGAATCTTCAGAAATTTCTTTTAGAGCTCGGCAAAGGTTTTTCGTTTGTTGCGCGTCAAAAACATATTCAAATCGGAAATAAGGATTTTTTTGTGGACTTGGTTTTTTATAATTATTTGCTCAAATGTTTTTTATTGATCGATTTGAAAGTTGGAGATCTTACTCATCAGGATATTGGACAGATGGACGGATATGTCAGGCTATTTGAGGAAAAGATGAAGGCATCCGATGATAATCCAACTATCGGACTTATTCTTTGCTCGGCTAAGGATGATGCTGTGGTTCATTATTCTGTACTCCGTGAAAACAAAAAATTATTCGCATCTCGTTACAAACTTGTATTGCCTGATGAAGATGATCTACGCAAAGAAATAGAGCGTGAACGTAGAATGATTGAACAAAGGGCTGAAAAAGGCTAAAGTGAAAAAGGTGAAGGGTTTGTTAACCCTTTGACCTTTCAGCTTCCTCACGATGTTCCCGGCGATTGGTTTAAGGGGTTGTTTTGAAAAAACTGATAAGGGATAAGGGCAAAAGAGTGAGGGGAAAAAGTAAAAAATGGATATAAGAAAACTGATATCACAAGGCGAATTGGAAACAGTAGAATTCAAACAATCCACTGGTGAATGGAAAGAGATTATTGAAACCATAGCTGCGTTTGCGAATACGATTGGGGGCAAGATATTTATTGGCATTTCTAAAACCGGTAAGATATTGGGTGCAGATGTTGGCAAAAATACGATCGAGGATTTGACCAACAAAATATCCATAAATCTGGATCCCAAAATTCATCCGCGCGTAAGCATAGAAAAAACTAACGGGAAATCTCTGATTGTAATCACTGTCAAAGAATCGTCCGATCATTTGGTTTTGGCGTTTGGGCGTCCGTATAAACGCATCGGCAAATCTACCGTGAGAATGAGCAAAGATGAATATGAACAGCACATTCTTGAAAAGCATAAAGATAAATTTCAGTTTGATATGCAGATTTGCAAGGGGATAACGTCCAAAAATATTAACAGAAAAAGGTTGGAATGGTTTGTAAAAGAAGCCAAGACGCAAAGAGGTCTGGATATTGATGGTGCTTTGTCCACGAAGGAAATTATCAAAAGACTTAAATTGACAAGAAACGGCAAATTGACAAACGCGGCTGTTTTGCTTTTTTCAAATAAACCACAGGATATTTTTTTGCAGGCGGTAGTAAAGGCAATTCGGTTTAAAGGATTAGATGTAACGGAAGATATGCTTGATTTTAAAATCATTGATGGCGATGTTTTTACTTTGCTAGAAAAAGCAGAGGATTTCATTTTTGAACATATTCCTAAAAAAGCTTGGATTGAAGAAGGTAAATTACAAAGACAGGAAAAGTGGTTATATCCGCCAAAAGTTATAAGGGAGGCACTTGCAAACGCGTTGGCTCATAGGGATTACAAGTTATCTTCAAATGTTCAAATCAGAATTTTCGACGATAGAATCGAGTTTTGGAATCCGGGATGTTTGCCGAAGGGGTTGACCGTGGAGGGGTTGAAAAGAAAGCATGATTCTATGCCTCAAAATCCTTTGATTGCTAGGTCATTTTTCTGGGTGAGGTATGTGGAGGAAGTTGGTACCGGTACGAATAAAATGCTTAACTGGTGCAGGGATTGGGGATTGTCCGAACCTGAATTCGAGGAAACCGAAACAAGTTTTGTCGTCACCTTGAGACAAAGTAAATTAACTGACGAATACTTGGGAACGTTAAATCTTAATGTTCGACAAATTGAAGCAATAGATTATTTGCGCAAGAACAAGAAAATAACAAATAAAGAATATTCAGCTATTAATAAAATCGGCAGGGTTTGTGCCTTTAAAGAGCTTGCCGATTTGGTTAAGAAGGGCGTGTTGAGACAGATTGAAAAAGGGAGAAGCGCCTATTATATAGTGAGCGATTAGTGAGCGATTAGTGAGCGATTAGTTATGAAAATAAATTTAAATGTCCGTTTTAATATGATGTAAAAGGTTTTGATGAATCGTAAAACAATAAAACTCCTCCAAAAATGCAACTGCATTTTTTGGGATAATTATCATTTATTAAAATCGCTGACCTATTTTGGTGATGCAGAGAAACAGCCGATGCCTAAAATGCTTATTGAAGTGTCGTGGAATGAGGTTAAGAAGGGCATAACAAGTTTTGTAAAGAATGCCCATATCCTTTGACTTTTCAGCTTTAGCCATCCGCGCAATTCACGATGTTCCCGGAGATTGGTTCAAAGGACCGTTTTGATGTCAAAAAAAATGAAAGTTGCAATTATTGGAAGTGGTAATATTGGCACTGATCTTATGATTAAAACCCTAAGATCGCCATACTTGGAGTGTGCTTTGCTGGCAGGTAGGAATTTAAATTCACTTGGTATGAAAAGAGCTGCTTCTCTTGGAGTTTATATATCTGATAAGAGCATAGATGAGATAAAGGATAATCCTGATTGTTGTGATCTTGTTTTTGATGCCACATCTGCTTTGGACCATCAGCGTCATTGGTTAGTACTAAGAGCTTTGGGTAAAGCAGTAATTGATATGACCCCATCCATGATAGGTAATATCATTATCCCATCAGTGAATATCGATGATGTTTCTAAGTATGATAATGTTAATATGATAAGTTGTGGTGGGCAAGCTTCCATCCCTCTGGCATATGCAATCTCGACAATTCAAAAAAACATAGAATATATAGAAGTTGTTTCACGAATAGCTTCTAAAAGTGCTGGTCCGGGAACTCGTATTAATATTGATGAATATGTTGATAATACTGAAAATGGACTAAAATTTTTTACAGGTTGTGATAATGTGAAAGCTGTGTTGGTTATTAATCCTGCGGAACCATGTATTGATATGCAGACGACTATATCGTTGAAGATTAACAATCCTGATATGCGCGCAGTAACAAATGTAGTTAATAGAATGGTTAATAAAATTCGTGAAACTTATGTTTCTGGATACGAATTGATTGTTCCTCCTGTTTTCGAATCAAATAGAGTTGTTATGATTGTGAGGATTAGAGGATTGGGAGATTATTTGCCACCTTATGCAGGTAATCTTGATATAATAAACTGTGCTGCGATAGCTGTTGCTGAAAGGTATGCAAAATTAAAATATGCATAATGAAAAAAGAAAAATCTTGATTGTAGATTCTACTCTAAGAGATGGTAGTCATGCTGTTAAACATCAATTAAATGCAGAACAGATAGCTGTCTATGCTGAGGCTGCTGATAAAGCTGGCGTTCCGGTTGTAATGGTTGGGCATGGTAATGGACTGGGAGCATCTTCTCTTCAGGTTGGTGAGAGCCTACTCTCTGATAGAAGTATGCTTGAAATAGCAAGACACAAAATTGCTTCGTCTAAGTTGGGTGTATTTACAATACCTGGTTTTGCTACTATTAAAAAAGATATAAGTGTGGCTATAGACATTGGTATTGATGTTGTTTGCGTTGGATGTCATTGCACAGAGGCAGATACAACTCAAAAGCATATGGAGTATGCTGCTTCTAAAGATAAAGATGTTTAGGCTCTTTCTTAAATTGAGTGGGTAAGTTAAAATGGAGAGAAAAGGGAAAG
>CAZLRI010000038.1:0-6675 GCA_964561745.1 uncultured Pseudobdellovibrionaceae bacterium
ACAACATCCTCCATTCACCTCCATTAAAAGCAAATCTCTCTTATTACTCATGTGCGCAGAGTTGGTCATTTTGTTTTGCGGGGGCTATAACTAAGGAGATATATTATGATCACTGTATCCCAAAATAAAATATTTTTTTTAAGCTTATCGTGTCTATTTTTATTAGCTGTTGCTTCTTGTAGTGGCTCCTTACGTCAAAATAGTGATGAATCAACCACCCAGCCGCCTTCAGCTCGCTCCACGTCTTTGTCAGAAAATACACTTTCTCAATATCAAAATTGTTTGAGCAATGATGATTGTATCTTTGTCAATAACGGTTGTTGTGATTGCGCTAATGGTGGGAAAGAAGCTGCTATTAACAAAAGATATTTAGAAAGTTTTAACAACTATTTTAACTGTGAAGGCGTTCCTTGTTCTGAAATGTCCAGAGAGGAACCCTGTGGGTGTGGAACAGTAATTTGTGTTCGTAATTTATGTATGTATGGTATGGATGGTTGTTAGTTTTACCTTTAGCCTGTTTTTCATTCAAATGAGAATAAAATTTTAAAATTTGCTGTAATTATTTTTGCTATATTAGCATGTGTTGCCTCTACAGCTGTTGCTGATGATAATGCAAATAATGTTCAGCAGCCTTCAGATAGCACTGAACCAAGCGTTAAAATAGATGCTCCAAATAGTTATGTAATGAAAAAGATCCTTTTGTTTCCTCTTGATATGCCCGGTTATGCTATCAAACTAGGTGTATTCCCTTTGACTTTTACTTTTACCGAACTGCAGAAGCATTATGCTATCGAAAGAATGAACGATGCGCTTTCCAATAAAGAAAAAACTCTTTGGTTTTATCCTATTGTTGAAGGTGGCGCTGGATCAAGCTTTGGAGGCGGAGTTGGAATAAAAGCCATAGACCTTTTTCATGAAAAATATCAGCTTGGTGCATATTATAAGATTCATATTAACCTTGATCAATATGCACATGCTTCATTTGGAAAAGACAATGCCTTTTCAATATTCGATAAACCAGTTTCATATGAAGCTATCACAGATTTTCAACGATTGACGAGTGTGGATTACTATGGAATCGGAAACTCAAGTTCAAGGCGCAATCATTCACAATATCTAATCAACAACATAAACGGAACATTTCAACTATCAATAATGCCTGTTAAATATTTCAGTATTGCTCCTCATGTTGGATTTAGCGGCTCTGATACTGGAAAAGGGCATGGCGGTGGGCATCCTAGCATTGAAACAGTTTTCCCCCGTTCTTCATTAGTAGGATTTGATAAATGGATTGAATATTTTGATGCAGGAATAAGAATAGCTAATGATACAACAGGCAATGTATTTCAACCCAGAAAAGGTGGGACAAGGGCATTTACATTTGATCATTTTCAAAATTTTGGAGCGGGCAGCTATAATTACAACCAATATGCTTTCGATATTTGGCAATATATTCCGTTGTGGAATCCATGTATAACATTGGCAATACATAATGGCTGGACATTTGAACAAGCATCAGGGGCAAGTCAGATACCGTTTTATCGCCTTACAACCCTTGATGCATGGTCAATGCTTAGAGGTTTTAGCAGAGGACGTTTCAGAGATAAATCCAGTGTGATATTTAACGTGGAATATTATTTTCCGATTTCAAGCATGTTAGAAGGAATAATATTTTACGACACCGGACGCGTGTTTCCGTCAGTAAAGGATTTTTCCTTTAATAACTTTAAGTATTCAGCTGGTGGTGGTTTTAATGCCCACATCTTTACAGTAATGTTGTTTGGTTTCAGGGCTGCTTATGGCGGTGAAGGCGTAAACATAATGTTAAGTGTTACTAAACGTATATGATTAGAAATTTAATTATAATTTTTGCCACGCTGGCTTTAACCTCCTGTGCGATTCAGGAAGGGCTTAGATATCCTCCATCTAAATGGGTGAAAGATGAGGACCGCAAACCTATAGCAGAGCCCGCTAAAAATATGACAGCTTATGATATAAGCGAAGCTGATGAAGAGATTTATGATCAGTTAGAAAATGTAATGAGCTTTCGTTATAAGCTCAATGTGTCTAATAATTTTGGCGCAACCGGTAAACAGGAAGCTCTTAATACAGATAATTTTGATGAAGTTGCTGATTCCACTTGGTTTACAAACCAGATAGGCAGATTTAATCAATTCTCATTTGTTAATAACAAGCCGTGTCTTGATAAGAATTCCAACTTTTCTGTTATAAGAATTAAGCAAACACCAACAGGTATTCCCCATATTATTGTTAAAGATAGTGCGCAGAATATGTATATCTTAAAGTTCGACCCTCCTAAATTAACCGGTCTTTTAACTTCAGCTGAGTATGTGGCTGACATGATATTAAAAGAAGCAGGTTATAATACGCCTGAAAGTTTTTTAATGGATATTGATCTTGATGATCTTATGCTCGCTGAGAATGCTAAAAAGAGAGGCAAGTATGGAAAGATGGAGAAATTATCTGAGCAGGAGTTTGTAAGCATTAAAGATAAAATTGGAGGCAAAGGAAAAGTAAGGACTCTTGTAACAAAGATTCCTGATGGTACGATTATTGGCCCTTTTGTGTTTTCCGGCAGGCGCTATGGAGATAAGAATGATCGCATTCCGCATGAGCACAGGCGGGAATTGAGAGGATACAAGATTTTTAGCTCGTGGTTGAATCTATCTTCATTTGGAGCAGCAGATACTTTGGATGTCTTTGTCCCATTAGCAGAAAACGGCAATGGTTATCTTACACATTATCTTTTTGATTTAGATAGCGTGTTTGGAAATATAGGAGATTTACAAAATGACAAGGAAGTTAATACAGGGATTGATAAAAAACAGGTTCTTACCAGTTTGTTTTCGTTTGGGTTATATCAGAATTCAAACAATGATGTAAAAGATAAGGATGATTTTTCTTATCTTCCTTACAAAGATTTTGATCCAGGCAGATGGAGAAGTAAAATTCAGAATGCAGCTTTTATATATATGACAGAAATTGACGCGTTCTGGGCCGCTAAGATCATTATGTGTTTTTCAGACAAAGATATAGAAGAAATAGTTAATAAAGCAGAATATTCAGATAAATTATTTAAGGATAATCTGATTAAGGCAATAATAAAGCGAAGGGATAAGGTCGGCGAATATTGGTTTTCCAAGCTTACCCCTTTGGATAATTTTTATCTTGATGATAAAGGAGATTCCCTTGTTATAAATTTTGATGATCTTGGTGTGAAATATGGTTTTGTAGAACAGGGGGCTATGGATTATAGTTACATGCTTTATACAAGTTATGGGCGCGCAGAGCTTATTCCATGGGCTACAACTAAAGACGGTTCTGTTGTTATTAGCCCTGAAGTGGCTAAGCTAATAGAAAAAGACCTCATTTATTCATTAAAAATACAGGCAAAGGAACAAAATGAAGAATGGTGGCGAACTCCGGTTAAGCTTTATTTAAAAAGGACAAATGATGGAATTATCCTTGTGGGTCTTACTAGAAAAGTGAAATAGCTGTTGTTGAACAAATAATTTTTCAGAAAAAATTTACTTTACCTTAGACCCAACAGAGACATCTTTGAGCGGAGTTAAAATGCTGATTGTATTTTCATCTGAAGCTGCAAGCAGCATGCCTCTTGATTCAACACCACGGATCTTTGCTGGTTTGAGATTTGCAACTACTACAACTTTTTTACCAACAAGCTCTTCGGGTTTATAATGCTGTGCTATGCCAGCTACGATTTGTCTTTTTTCATTACCAAGTGTTATATTAATCTTTAAGAGCTTGTCAGCACCTTCAACCTGTTCAGCTGATAGTATTTCAGCAACTCTAAGATCAATCTTTGCAAATTCAGATATATCAATTTGGTCATTTAATTGTTGAATTGGAGATGTTGTATTATCCATAGTAACCTCTTTCTGCTTTGGTTTGTCAGTATTAACTTTTATGTCAGTTCTTAAGAATAACGGGTCTGAAGTTTTTAGGGTAATTTCTTTTTTAATTCCTCCCCATTTTTCAATTGAGGAAAATCTTTGATCCTTAAAGTTGCCTATTTCATTAAGACCTAATCGGTTCCAGATGCTCTCTGCTGTTTTAGGCATAAACGGAGTAAGTAAAAGAGAGATTATGCGGAGGCTTTCGGTAAGATGATATATGATAGAATTGATCTTATCTGTTGAATTTTCAGCCTTAGCTATTTCCCATGGTTTTAGTTCGTTGATATATCTATCTGCGTGTGCCATGGCTTCCCATATAATTGATAATGCATTATGAAAATTAATGTCATTTTTTGAAAAATCCAGACAATCTCTGATTTGTGGCAAAAGATTCAGCATTGATTTTTTCAGATTATCTTCCAATGGGTCTTTTAATTTAGATGAAGGAGGTGTAACTTTGCTGTTAAGATATTTTGATGCCATGCCTATTGTTCGTGACACAAGATTGCCAAGTTCATTTGCAAGATCTCCATTGTAGCGTTTAATAAAATTATCCCATGTGAAGTCGCTGTCCCTTCCAAAGCTTCCTTCTCTAAGAAGATAGTAACGTAAGGCATCGGAACCATAATCTTTTATAACATCTGAAGGGGTAACAACGTTTCCAAGTGTTTTGCTCATCTTTTCGCTGTTTAACGACACAAATCCATGCCCAAAGATTGTCTTTGGCAGTTTGATCCCTGCGCTCATCAGCATTGCCGGCCAGATAACACAATGAAACCTTGTGATGTCTTTCCCAATCATGTGGATGTCAGCAGGCCACCATTTCTTAAATTCTTTTTCATCATCAGTAAAACCTATGGCAGTAATATAATTTATTAAAGCATCTACCCACACATAAACTACATGGCTTGGGTCGTTTGGAAGAGGAACCCCCCACGGAAAGCTTGCCCTGGAAACGCTGATGTCTTCTAACCCCTCATTTAGCAGACTTAAAATTTCATTTCTTCTGATATCAGGAAGTATAAATTCAGGATGCTTTTTTATGTGGTTCAATAATTTGTCGCGGTATTTTGATAATGCAAAAAAGTAGTTCTCTTCCTTAAATAACGCAGGCTTGCTTTTGTGATTTGGACACAGCCCATTAACAAGATCTTTTTGAGTCAAATATGCTTCGCATGATTCACAGTACCAGCCTTCATAATGGGCTTTGTAGATATCGCCATTAGCTTCTATTGTACTGAAAAGTTTTTGAACTCCTTTGAGATGTCTTTCCTCTGAAGTTTGGATAAATCCGTTGTATGATATATCAAGCTCATTCCAGATATTTTCAAATTCCTTTTTCATCTGGTCGCAATATTTTTGCGGAGAGATTCCTTTTGCATCAGCTGCCTTTTTTACATTAATGCTGTGCTCATCATTCCCCATCTGAAAATGAACATCAAAGCCATCAAGCTTCATAAATCTTGCGATTACATCAGCTCCAATTTTTTCATAAGCAGTTCCGATGTGAGGAGCGCTGTTAACATAATCTATTGCAGTTGTTATATAGAATTTATTGCTCATTTATTTTTCCTGTATTGATTGTTCTTATTTTCATGCCTGTTTGGCTTATTTTTGTTTGTTTCCCGTTGTTTGGGAGAAGGTTTTTTTCTTTTTCAGATTTAACAGTGACTTGGTCCGCAGGTATTTTGATTTGATTTCCTTCCTCCAGCCTTATAACGCATAGTTTTTTTAGTATATCCAGATCAACGACCTTTCCATCTCCTTGCGGAGTTTCAACGATTGATCCAGCTTTTGGCAGGGTCTTTCGGATTTCAGCATATTGGGAGTTTTCATATTCAAGGCAGCATTTTAATTTTCCGCAGCCACCAGTTAGTTTTGCAGGGTTTGGCATTAAGTTCTGGGTTTTTGCCATTTGTATTGAAATGGATTTGAATTGGCGCAGATGCTTTGAACAACAGGTTACAAGACCGCACGTTCCCAGCCCCCCTGTAATTTTAGCTTCATCTCGTGCACCAACTTGCCTCATTTCAATTCTCATATGAAGAATTGCCGCAAGCTCTTTTACAAGTGCCCTGAAGTCAATTCTATCCTCTGAAAAAAAAGTGAAAATAATTTTTTTCCCATTTTCAACAATATCAGATGTAAGTGGTGTCATGGGTAGATTGTGTTCTTCCACCTTAGCCTTAAATTTCAGAAATGCCTCACCTGCTTTTTCTCTAAGATCTCTGTCTTTGATTAAATCTTCATCAGAGGCTTTTCTTAATACTTTTTTCATGCTCTTTGGTAGGTCTTTATTTTCAACAATTCTTGGTTTTACAATTACTTTACCAACAACCGGACCGTAATCGCTTTCAACAATAACATGATCTCCTGGGATTAATGAATGGTCGTTGACTTCAAATGTATATATTTTACCAGCAGACTTGTATTGTATTCCAGCAACAAGTTTGCCACTTTCTGGAGCAGCAACAGAAGGAGCTTCCGGCACATTAGTTGTGGCAGGCTCATCTGTCGGGTTTATTTTTTCAGTTTCATTCATAATGTTCCAGACCTCCGACAATTTTATTTTTGTCTTAGGGAAAGGCACAAGTGCTTTTAATCAATGCAATCTTGTTCAAAAAACCGAACAAGCTTACATTGAACAAACACTAGGCATCTTTAATATTTCAAAAAAGGCGTGCACAAGTGCTTTTAATCAATGCAATCTTGTTCAAAAAACCGAACAAGCTTACAT
>CAZLRI010000038.1:6775-11901 GCA_964561745.1 uncultured Pseudobdellovibrionaceae bacterium
TGAACAAACACTAGTAAGAGAAAACAGGAGATCTTCAAATAGGAGCTGTTTGTTAAATGTGGTATTAAACAGAGTGTCACGTGCTTTTGCCACCTTAAAGAAATCTTTTAGAAGATCATCTGTTGATCTTTTCCCCATGATTTTTCTTAGTTTGGTTTCATCTAAATATAATTTTTCTTCAAATGTTGCATTATTCTTAGCCACTCGGGCCAGCAGCATGTTTCTATAAAAAGTTGCTATAAGATCAAAGATAAGCGGCAGGCGCTCTTCCTCTTTTGACCATGCTTCTGCAAGGGCAATTATGTCTGATGCATTTGCTTTATCAACAAGATTTTCAAACCTATCAAGTACGCCCTCCATAAACTCTTTGTCTATTATGGAGGTTGTTGCAAGGCTGCCTTGTGCAAGCTCTGCTATCTGCTTTGCTTCATCGTTTGAAGTATTTGTTTTGTCAACAAGATACGAGACTATATTTTTTTTATTAAGCGGTGAAAATGTTATTTGCCGGCAGCGGGATCTTATGGTTGGCAGGATTAGCCGATCAGCTGATGTTATAAGGATAAAATGAGTCTTGTCCGGTGGTTCCTCTAAAACTTTGAGAAGTGAATTAGATGCAGATTCTGTCATGCATTGAGCTTCATTTATAACAGCTGCCTTATAATTTCCTTCCAGAGGATGAAATTGCATTCCCTGCTGCAACTCTCTGATCTGTTCAATTAAAATTTTATTAGTTTGAGGTTCTATCCAAAAAACATCTGGATGAGAATTTTTTTCGATTTTTATGCATGATATGCATTTATCACAAACATCAGGCGCTTTTTCACAAAACAAGGCTTTAACAAATGTCCTTGCAATGAGACTTTTACCAATACCTCCCAGCCCGGAGAATAGATAAGCGTGTGGTAATAGGCTGGATTTTATATCCTGCTTTAGTTGCTCTGTTTGTTTCTGATGTCCAAGAATGTCAGTCCACATAGTTATTAGTTGTGCGATGTGCGACTATCGTACATCGTAAAAAATGGCAGCAATAAAAGACTGCTGATTCATAACGAAATTTATTTTCGGTTACTATTATAAACATAGTTACTGCAACAGCTTCATCACTTCAATTATAACACGCTGATGTACTGCTTTAGGAGGCAATGTTGCATCAATGACCTTTACCCGGTTAGGTTCTTTTTTTGCAATATTTAAATAACCAGCTCTTACACGTTCATGAAAATCCAGCAGTTCCTCTTCAAACCTGTCTTCTACACCGGTCTTTTTCTCTTCTTCATTTCTGACCTTAGCTCTTTCCAGCCCGAGATTTGCCGGACAGTCAAAGAGGATTGTAAGGTTTGGTTGCAAGCCACCTGTGGCGATATCGTGTAACTCAGTTAAAAATTCATTTTTTATTTTTCGTGCCGCACCTTGATATGCGGTTGTTGCATCTGCATATCTATCACAAAGAACTACTTTCCCGACTTCTAATGAAGGCATGATGATCTCTTCAACATGCTGGTTTCTGGCAGCAGCATATAAAAGTAATTCAGTAATGGGGCGCATACTTTTATTTTCTGATAATAGCAGCACCTTTCTGATCTGATCGCCGATAGATGTCCCGCCCGGTTCTCTGGTTAAAACAGCGTCATAATTGCGGGTCCTTAAGAAATCCCGTAAAAGCAATATTTGTGTAGTTTTTCCGCACCCCTCAATCCCTTCAAAGGTTATAAAAAAACCAGACATAAAGACTCCTTTGTTGGTAGTTTAAAAATCATCAACTAAGAAAGCCCTAACATTCAAAGACAATTTACACAATATGAAAGGGAAAAGGATTATCAGTTACTCCGTCTGATTTTTGTCTGTAGAAAAATTAGCATAATCGCACATTTCTAAAAGCAAACTTACTCTCTTTATTAACTCACATATTTTCTCCTAATCATCCAATTAACGCTTAAATATTAATATGTTATACGTTTAACACATGACAACCATATTTATAGTCGCATTAAAATATCAATAATTACAATTAGATATAATAATAATTAAGGTTTTTTACAAGTTTTTACTTGAAAAAATGGCATTTTGCGATTATATTTATAGTGTCATGAACTTAAAAATAATTTTGCCAGCCATAATAAGTGACGGAAGGCTTGATACTATTCTAGGCCTTTTGTCTGCTGTTAGAGATGACTCTTTTAAAACTCATCTTATCTTGGATTGGAGCAATGTGAAGGAGATATCTCCGGCTGGTTTTGCAATCTTAGCATGTGTTTTTGACTCACTTGTAGAACAAGGATGCACTGTAACTTCAAAAAAGATAAAAAAAGAATTAAAAGAGATACCGGTTATAAAAAATTTTATTCATATTAATGAATTCAAAAATCTCCCGCCGCCGAATATTCATAGCTTTGAGAATAATAAAATTATCTTAAGAGGTAACACAACATTAGTAGATATATTTTTTCAAGAATATGTAAAAAATAAATTCTCATTTATTTTATCAGACGACCTTATTTATTCTGTAAATTTAATTTCAAATGAACTTATGCAAAACAGTGTCGATCATTCCACATCAGAGCGTTATTATATATATGCCGGACTATGGAAAAACGAATTTCATGTCGGGGTTTTAGATATGGGAGTTACCATTCCGGCAAAATTAAAACAAAAATATAAATGTGAAAATGATTTGGAGTATCTTGAATTATCTTTACAAGAAGGTATAGGAACAAGACGCCAACGACCGGGTGGTTTAGGTTTGTCATATTTTTTTGATTACCTGAAAGAACATAAAGGCAGGTTAACTATTTTAAGCAGAGGAGCACAGATTAGAAAATATTTTAATACCAGACGTTCTCAAAAAAATTTACTTAAATATCCTTTGTATGGCACCTGGTGTTTTTCCAGATTTAATTTATTAGTTAGGAGATCAGCATGAAAAAAATAATTATTAAAGATATATTTGATAAGGACTGGGTTTCAAGAGAAGCTGGGGAGAAGCTTAGAAATATAATTTTAGATAATGCTCAAGATGATAAAAAAATGAAAAAATGGAAATTGATTTTAAAGATATGATAATAGCAAGCACGTCTTTTTTTGACGAAGCATTTGCTAAGCTCTGTGAGAATAACTGGAAGTTAGAAGATCTGGAGAAAAAAATATGTTTCATTAATATAAATCCAAGAGACAAAAAACTTTTATTTGATTTGTTTAAGAGAAGATTAAAATAGCAAAAAATTCTTTCTACATACGGCGTCTAAGAACTGGGGACAAGTCTTCAGGATTTACCTCATAGGTTATGTTGTTACCCTGCCCATCCAATAGTTGGGCAGCTACTTGATGGTTTGGATTAAATAAAAGATTTAAACTATAAACAAAAGTATCCCCGCTATAAACATGAGCTCTATCGAAAAGTTGTGCATAGGCATTGGTCATATTATCTCCTCTTCTCTTCCTACACCATTAGAGCAAGACACTAATATCGGTTCTTTCGTAAATAAGTTGCAAATTGAAGGGTTTGTCATTCCTGCCCCCGACAAGAACTCTCGAGGGTAAACTCCGGCGGAAGTTCCCCCAAAAATAAGCGATTAAAAATCGAGATAATGAGATTTGGTTTGCATTAGCCGGTTTTTTCGTTGGGAAAAGTGTAGTAACGACCTTTTTATATCTTTTTTATTTTTATATTTGCATTGTTGGATATTTTATGTTTAAAGGGTAGTAACGATGTATATCCAAGCCAACATTAAAAAAGTCGGATCAAAAATCTACCGTTCACTTCTTCTCGTTGAAAACTACAGAGAAGATAAGAAGGTAAAACACAAGGTTATTGCCAATCTAACTTCATGGTCGAGCGCAATGGTGGAAGGTTTGAGATGTCTCATTAAAGGCAAGTCCCTTGCTAGTGTTGAGAATTTTGCATTAAAAGCAGGCAAGAGTTTTGGCGGGTTGTTTGCGTTGATGGAATTAGCCAAGAAATTGTTTATCAAAAACATTTTTGGTTCATCTAGTCACGGGAAACTGGCAATGCTTCTCGTGTTGGGACGCATTTTAACACAAGGGTCTCGTCGACACTTGACCTTTTGGAAGGACGGGCAGGCAATCGAGGAGGTGCTGCAGGTTTCAAAGTTCGATGAGGATGATTTGTATGAAACGCTTGATTGGCTTGAGAAGCATCAAGCCGAGATGGAAGATAAATGGTTTCGTTTGAGGTTTGAAAATCAGAAGGCGGAGTTTTTTCTTTATGATGTAACGTCATCATATCTTGAGGGGCAGTATAATGAGTTGGCGACCTATGGATATAATCGAGATGGCAAAAAAGGGAAGAAACAAATTATGATTGGGCTTTTGACCACGAAAGACGGCGCTCCGGTGGCAGTCGAGGTTTTTGAAGGGAATACGTCTGATGTCACAACCGTGCCCGCACAAATAAAAAAAATGGTCGAGCGTTTTGGTGTCACCGATGTAACGTTTATTGGGGATCGCGGCATGGTCAAAAGAATTCCGATCGAATTACTGGGAAGTCAGGGCTGGCACTATATCACAGCCATTACTAAGCCTCAGATAGAAAGTCTAATCAGGAAAAATGTTTTCCAGTTGGAGTTGTTTGAAAATAAACTGGCGGAAGTCGTGCACGAAGGGATTCGTTATTGTTTGCGAAGGAATCCTGAAAGACAAAAAGAGATTCAAAACAATCGCAAAGAGAAGATCGCGAAGATTGAAAATTGTTGTGAAAAATTAAATGGAAAGCTCCAAAGCAAGCCAAGAGCGAAATCGGCTACGGCAGTGAAGGAATTGAAGGGGAAAATCAACCAACTTAAACTTGAAGATATTTTGAAAATAGAAACAAGCGATAGAACGTTGACAATCAAAAAAGACAGTGCGGCGATAAAAAAAGTAGAGGAGCTGGACGGCTGCTATGTGATCAAAAGCGATGTGGCGCCGGAAAAGATGAACGCCGATCAGGTGCATGACACCTACAAAACGTTGTCGAAAGTGGAGTTTGCGTTTAGGACGATGAAGACAGGACTACTTGAAATTCGACCTTTGTTTCATAGAAAAGCCAATCGAACGCGGGCATGCGCTTTTGTCGCGATGCTCGCATACGCAGTCAGCCATGAGTTACAGAAGAAGACAATTCATCTGGG
>CAZLRI010000039.1:0-11866 GCA_964561745.1 uncultured Pseudobdellovibrionaceae bacterium
GATTATATATGATAACTTCAATTCTTTTTGACCTTGATGATTTGATTGTAAATAGCAGTGGAATACATTTTGCGGCTTTTGAAAATGCCCTTAAATCATTTGGCATTAAGGTATTTAATATTCCACATGATTTAAAAATAAAAGTATATGGTTTAAGAATTAGGGAGATAATGGAATTACTGATTGATTATTTTAAGCTGGAAGTTGATTTGGAAGAACTTTTGAAAGTCAGAAATAACTATTTTATGCAGTTTGTAAAACAAGGTGTAACTCCAATGCCCGGACTTGATGTTATTCTCGCTAATATCGATAAATGGAAGATGAAAAGGGCAATAGCTACTTCTGGAATTAATGAATATGTCTCTGAGGTGGTGCGTCAACTTAAATTGGGAAAATATTTTTCTAATATAGTTACAGGTGATCAGGTGAAAAATTCAAAACCAGCACCAGATGTGTTTTTGGCTGCAGCTAAAAAACTAAAATCTCGCTCAGATGAATGTGTTGTTTTAGAAGATTCTACCAACGGAATTATTGCGGCAAAAAATGCAAACATGAAGGCAATAGGAGTTAGAAATTCTATGACAGAAGCTGGTCAGGATCTTTCAAAGGCAGATTTAATAGTAAATCGACTGGATGAGATTACATATGAGATGTTAAAGCAGTTATAGTAACTACTTTGAGTTAAGTTATGTTCCCATTTTACATATCTGTCTGATGTAAATAATGATTTAAATTTACAAAGGAAGTATAGAGAAGGGGGTGTGTTATGATATTTGATAATATTAGTATTCAAACTAAGCATATAGCAGAACAATTAAAGAACTTTTTCTTCAATAATGATGAAGTTAAGCAAAGGGATAATATTGTAAAACAGTGGTCTGGGAAGTTGTGGCGGGCTCATCCATGGGCTTATGAAGTGCTTAAAAATGCTTCAGATCTTGAGTTAGCAAGGAAGAACTTTTATCAAGGTATTGTTGAACGCGAAAGGGCGATTAGATCCAAAAAACTTTCAGTTCATCCTCTTGAATGGTCTATCATCAGGGATGCATGTTATGTAATGCGCAACATTATTTCAAAACGTTAATGGAAAAACAGTCTGATCGTTTTGAAGATCATGCTATACGCGCACAGGTAATTCCCACAAAATTTTACATCATGAGAATGATCGAACACAGACAACTAGGGGGGCATTCAGGAGATTTCATGTTAGAGAACGATACATCTCAGAAGATATCCGCGCATAGCAATATTTAAACCTTATGATACTTGTGCTCAAATATGTATGTACTGCCAAAGGAACTGGGAAATCAGAGATGTCTTGTGCGCAAAGGCATTTGCTTCAAAAGATACTTTGAAAAAAGCCATCAGATGGTTTGAATTGCATCCTAGGGTTAAAGAGGTGCTCATTACAGGCGGTAACGTCCCCAAATACTATGAACTATTATATGCCTACAGAGTTGTGCTTTGGAGAGAAAACTCTTGCTGGTTTTGGTGGTAAAATTTCTTTGCTTGGTGAAAATGCGCTGATTGTAACTGGAAAGATGTCTGCAATTAAGTCAGGTGCACAGGAAGAACTTCTGGAAATATTAGGCAAGGCAGATATAAAACATAGTATCTTTAATAAGATCTCTGAGAATCCTACGATAGATATGGTTATGCAGGGAGTTGATGTTTTTGGAGAGAATGATTGCGATTTTGTAATTGGTGTTGGGGGAGGAAGTCCTATTGATGCTGCAAAAGCGATATCTGCAATAAAAGCAAATAAATTAAACAAAGATGATATTTATTGTTCTGAAAAAATTAAGCGTTCTTATCCCATAGTTGCTATTCCAACAACATCAGGAACCGGATCAGAAGTCACACCATATAGTGTGGTTATATTTGAAAACCGCAAGGCTGGTTTTGGATCTCCGTTTATGTTTCCAAAAATATCTTTTATTGATCCAAGATATACTAGAAGTTTGGACAATAGAATAACAAGAGATACTGCAATAGATGCGTTAAGCCATCTTCTTGAGGGAATCTATTCTGTTAAACGAAATAAAATTATCTATCCCTTAATATACAAGGGCGTTTCTTTGATCTACTCCAGCTTGATAAAAACAATAGATGAACCTCAAAATCTTGTTTTAAGGGGAAATCTGATGCAGGCTTCCTTGTACGGAGGGATTGTTATTGCTCAAACTGGAACTACGCTTCAACATTCAATTGGATATCCTCTTACTGTAGAATTCGGAACTTCACATGGTTTGGCAAACGGAATTGTTATGAAAGAGATAATGGAGCTTTATTGCAAAGACAAGATTATAGCTAATGAAATTAAAAACCTTTTTAACTATCTTAAGATTAAACAGGATGATTTCTATAACTGGCTTAATAAGTTTAATATGAAGATGGAAAACCGCCTGTCAGATGCTTTTATAAAAGCAAAATCACAGGAAATACTAAAGAGCAGGAATATGCAAGCTACGCCGGGTTCAGTATCTTTAGATGATATAGAGTCAATATTAAAGAGAATATAAAACAGTTTCTTTATAGTAGACATCATTAGGGATATAGTTTAACTAAGCTTCCAAATAAACAGATCAAATTAATTGGAAATAAACTTTTAAAGATAAATATATGTCGTCGCGTTTTTTATCATATATTTTCAACATCATCCGCCTGATATATTTCTTTTTTCTTTTATATTGTTTTTTAATAGCAGTCAGTCTGCTTGGTGATTCTTTTAAGCTTCTTGGCAAAGGCGTTGTAGAAGGGCTTATAGCTACAACATCAAATCCATATTCAGGATTGATGATAGGAATTCTCACAACCGCAATTGTTCAGAGCTCATCATTTACAACTTCTCTTGTGGTTGCTCTTGTTTCCGGAGGCGCTCTTTCTGTTTCAAATGCTATTCCTATTATTATGGGCGCAAACATAGGAACTACTATTACTTGTTCTATTGTTTCTCTCGGTCATATAAGGCGTGGTGATGAGTTTGCGCGCGCATACGCAGGTGCGACCATTCACGATATTTTTAATATATTAAGCGTTTTAGTTCTTTTTCCATTACAGCTTACAACAAACTTTTTAGGCAAAGCTTCAGCATTTCTTGCTTCAATAGTATATGGTTCATCAGCAGGCAGTTTTGACAGTCCTTTAAAAACTATTGTAAAACCAGTTGTTAAATTTTGTCATCATCTTTTGATGGATAACCTTTCATTTTCTGAAAAAGTTGCCGGCATTGTGAGTATAATTGCATCACTCTTCCTTATTTTCTATGCATTAGCCTCAATGGTTACCATCATGAGAAAGATAACTGCAACACGCATGGAACACTGGATTCAAAAGATATTTTCAGCAAATATATATATAATTTTATTAATAGGTCTGCTTGTTACAGCTATCATTCAGTCCAGTTCTATTACTACTTCAATGATTATTCCTATGCTTGGAGCAGGCTTGATAACTATTGAACAGGCATTTCCAATCACAGTGGGTGCAAATATCGGGACCACGGTTACAGCTTTAATGGCTGCATTAGCTGGTAATCAGATGGGTTTAACCATAGCTTTTGTGCATCTGCTTTTTAATGTTTGTGGTACGATGATATTTTTTGTCCCGCCTTTTATGAGGCGCATTCCATTATTTATTGTCCGTGTTCTGGTTAGTTATTGTGTATGCAATAAAAAATTTGTGTTTGTTTATTTGGCAACAGTCTTTTTTATTATACCGATTGTGGCAATGTTAATTAGTAGGATGTAATTCTAGTGCTTGTTCAATGTAAGGTTGTTCGGATTTTTGAACAAGCTTACATTGATTACAAGCACTTGTGTCTATCCTTAAGATAAAAATAAAATTGTCGGAGACCTAAGGAGGAATTTTATGTTAAAGGAACTTATAGCTGTGTGGAATTATGATTCACCTTTGGCAGAGCTTTTTAAGCGTTTTGATGAAATGCTTGTCATAGCCAAAGATATGTTTAGCATCTCAACATCATATATGAATCAAGAGATTGCAGACGGGTCTGTTTGTGAGCAGATAATTAAGATGGATAGTAAGTTAAACACGCTTCAGCAGGTTATTCGCCGAGATATAGTTACGCATATTTCAGTTAGTGGAACAAACGATGTTGTTCCGTGTCTTCTTCTTATTAGTCTTACAAAAGACATAGAAAGAGTTGGGGATTATTGTAAAAATATCGAAGAGGTTTTTAGCAGGGCCCAAGATTTGAAAAAAGATCCTCTAGCATCAACCCTTGAAAATATGCGGAAAAAAATATTTGTCTGGTTTGAACAGACACAAAAGGCTTTTGATACAAACGATAGAGAATTGGCAAGAATAACAAGAGAAGAGGCTTATTTATATGAGAAAGAATGCGACAGGCTGGTCTGGGGGCTTGTTGCTGATATAAATGGCAGGAATGGTGTTGCAGCAGCTTTGGCTTTAAGATTTTTCAAACGCGTTATTGCTCATTTAGGAAATATATGTACAAGCGTAATTATGCCGTTTGATAAACTGGACTATTTTGATAAACAACAGCGTGGGGAGGGCTAAGGTCATAACTGAAAAGATACATGAACTATTACATACCTACAGAGTTGTGTTTTGGAGCAAGGACTCTTTTTGAGTCTGGGAGTAAATTATCTCAAATTGGAAAGAGCGCGTTGATTGGGATTGGTGGAAAATGCTCTTTAATGTCATCCCTGCGAAGGCAGGGATCCAGAACTTGTTGAAATTGCTAGATTTCCGCCTGTGCTGGCATGATAGCTTTTGAAAAAATATCATTTTCCACCAATTCCTGATTATAACCGGAAAGATGTTTACAGTTAAGTCAGGTGCACAGTTACTTATCTTCATGTTTTAATGTGTTTTAACAAATATAAAATTACACCTCAGATTGTGTCTCAAATTTCTTTCTCATGTCCCTGACATAATTGTTTTCACGTTCATATAGTTTTCTATATTTCTTTTCCCAAACTGGACTGGAAAGTTTTTCATATTCATCTGCAAATGACTCGATTTTTCCGCGTAAATCTTTTGCAACATTGTCCGCAGTATTATGAGAAAGCTTTGCCCCGGATTCTTCTATAGCTTCACGCCAGCATTCTGGGACATCTATAATCATACATGGGCGAAGCAGATTATCGCTATATGGCTGACGTTTGCGTATTGCCTTGAATAATTTTGAGTCTCTTAAAACCTCTAATAATGAATTATCATAAATATTCATATCATATGCCTGAGCAAATACACATGGCTCAACATTTCCCAAGTTGTTTACATGCAGATAACGTCGACCGCCAGCCAAACATCCTCCAACAAGAGGACCATCACACCAGAAATCTGCCAGCAGGATTGGTTTTTCTTTTCTTAACTGCAGCACTCTTTCATAACGATACATTCTTTGTTGAGGAGTTGGAACAAGATCAAACACAGGGCTTCTTCCAATTGGCATATATTGGAAAAAATAACCAACAGAACATCCTTCTGCAGAGTAAAAATCAATAAGTTCGTCGCTTAATAATTTTTCATTATTCTCACGTGTTACTGTTGCTGAAAAACCAAATGGCACGCCATATTCTTTTAGTTTAGCCATTGCTTTTAAGATTCGTTTAAAATGTCCTTTGCCTCTTCTTTTTTCAGTTTCCTCTTCAAAGCCTTCTATGCTGATACATGGAAGAACATTGCCAAGTTTTGCAATTTTTTCCACATGGTCCATTTCAGCTAAAGTGTAGGCACTGGTGTAGGTTTGAAAATATACGTCGCTATGTTTTTCAAATATTTCAAAGATACGGTTATATACATAAGGTTCTCCGCCTGTAATTACGATAAAATAGATACCCATATCTTTTGCCTGTTGTATCAGGTTGTCAAATGCTTCAAATGACAGGTCCTCTGATTTTGAATGTTCAGCTGAATAGCATCCATAACATTTTAACGGGCAGCGTTGTGTTGGACTTGCAACAAGAAGTGTCGGGACATCAAAACCAAGTTTTTTTGTTACAAGGGTTCTAACCTGTTGACCATAGATCCCCTCATTAATTACCATATTATTGATTATGGCTTTTTTGCAATTCTGGTTTGCTGTTTTGAAGATCAGCTTCAAAGAAGCAAACACCTTATCAACAAACTCCTGACCTGCCGGATATCTGTTTTCGCCGTATAATTTTTTTACCAATGAGATCAGAAAATTCTCAGGAATATATGGCAAGATATTAAACAGACCTTTTAGAACCGGAGTAGTTAAAGCCAGTTTAAGTTTTGTACCTGTTGATAGTTCATGTTTCATATTACACCTTATTTTTTATTTTGTTCAATTTGTTTTGAACGTTGTAAACATCTGATTTATCTATATTTTTTAATTTTTTGGAATCTGCTTCTTTTTACTCCGTCTGTCAATTATTTATTTTAATATATCCATGTGTCGCATTAAATTTTATACAATTGACACACTTGGTTTTTGTTTTTATAAGACGTCTCAACTTATAATTTAAGATTAAGGAGAAAGGACTCTTATGATTTCACTTGGAGAATTTCAATCAAACGTGCTTGGAAGACAGGACAGTTTAAATACTTTAGCTGTGTTTCCAGATGATGATTCACAACCACCTTTAAATCATTCTTCGGAAAATTTTAACAGATCAGTTGTGCGTTCTAATGGTCAAAACGAGTTTCATAACCAAGATACACTTAATCCATTTGCGCGTAATATGGAAGGAGTTCGTTCCACATTGCCTGATCTTTCCACTGTTGGGCAATATGCTGCGATGTTTGGTTTAACATTAGCTACAACTGTTGTTGCAGGTGCAATTGGTATGCTGGCTTCTCGTGCAGCATTAGCGATGATTGGCGGAGCCATTGTCTCACGAGGAGCAGCCACAGGTTTGGGGTTTATGGCTGCGAATAGCCTGCGCACCGGTGTATGCGCCTCTCTGTCCAGATTTATGATCAGCAATGCTGTGATGGCGCCGATCTTTACAGGCGTGCACCGGTGGCTTAATGTGCAGGTTGGGTTGGAACAGCATTTCTTTGAATCATGGGATAGTTATGTAGTTGATACTACCTTTGCGTTTGCCATGTTTGGTTTACTACATGGGACAATGACTGGCGTAGGTCGCGGATTCCAAATGCTAGGGGTGGGCATCGGACCATCTACGCTTCGTACCCGTGCTATTGTGTGGTTAACAAGTTTTGGTGCTGAGAATAGCGTCTTGACCCTCTTTGGCTTGGGACAGCAATCCTTTGAATTAGGCATCCGCAATCAATCCATTGGAACTGCATGGCAGATAGGCAATTTGGGCACTACCTTGGCTTATAACACCGCATTCTTGTTTGGTCTTCGTGGTGGTAATCGTGCGATCAGGCGACCTGTAGCGTGGATGGGACATCGCATGTTACCCCGAGAGGTGCGTGTGATTCAAGAAACTGTTCAACCCCGTTTGCGCGAGATTCAAACAGAACTGGGTCAAATAAGGGATGGAGATCTTGCAACTGCATCTCGCTTGCTGGGTGAACAGATTCATCTTGAAACAGAACTCCTTCAAGCCAATTGTGAATTGATTCCCATGGGCTTAATGAGCGAGGCCCAGTATCATGGGGCCCGGTTTCGTTTGAATCTACTCAAGCATGGTCATGCAGAGTTGAGGATATCAGAACTTCAAGCACAAGAGGCTGCAGGGTCTCTTGGTCCGCCTGGGTCATCAGAACTTTCAAGATTAGCGTGTGAGCAGATGCAATTAGCCACAGACTTGATTGGCAATTTAAGAGATCTGCATGTAGGGGAATTCTTTGTTCAGCAGGCCCGCACTCGGGAAAAGGCAGTTTATGAGAGGCGTCTCTCCTTGGGTTTAGATGGAGCCACGCGTTCTATTAAAGAGGGTGCCTCGCGTATTTTAAGAACACAAGAGGGATTAGCCATAGAGAAAGGTGCATTTCCCAGCTTAGAGGTAGAGGCAGCTAATCTTCAGTTGATCTTAACTCGTGCTAGCGTACATGAATGTATCAACTCAGCTGAGAGTGCCATGCGGGATTTTGAGCTGCGTTCTCTCATGAACCAAGTTAGTGAACATGTCAGAGGTCCACAACAAGTATTGGATGATATCCATTCTCCCTTTGCTCGACTTGCTGAGGCAGTGTTTAGGGAATGTGGGTGGCGGGGGTCCACAGAGGAGCTGGCTACACAACCAGAGGTTGTAGAAGCAGCGCGAGAGGTCTTTGAGGTTAGCACACGTGCTGTGAATGGGTTTATTGCATCAGCTCAGGAGATGTTTGGATTTCGAGAAACAGAATCCACCACTAGTGAGACTGCATCCATACGTCGAGCTGCTACAGCTGCTGTTCTTTCCTTACTCTTGGTAGGATGCGGCGGCAATGAAGAATTGAATCGTGTATTGGTTGATGCAGTTGCATTTAAGGCATTTGGCGGATTGGGCGTATTTTTACTTGGCATGAAGATGATGTCAGATGGTCTTAAATCTGCATCAGGTTCTGCTATGAGACGGGTGATTGAGACATTAACCAGCAACAGATGGGCTGCACTAGCCATTGGCGCTTTTGTAACAGCTACTATTCAGTCTAGCTCTGCTACATCTGTTATGAGTATCGGTCTTGTGGATGCTGAGGCAATGACCTTGCAGCAAGCTATGGGAGTGATCTTTGGATGTAATATTGGGACCACAATGACTGCTTGGTTATTTGCATTTAATGTTGTGAAATATGGATTGCCGATTATCGGTGCCAGTGCTTTGGTTTATAATTATACCAGAGAAGGATCTCGTTCTTCAAATATTGGCGAAGGGGCATTAGGGCTTGGTTTGGTGTTTTTAGGATTAACCACCATGTCAGATGGATTTAAAGACCCTCATATAAACGAAATGATTCGGGATAGTTTTGGTCAGATGGATGGCACAACGTATTTGGGTTTGCTTAAGTGTATCTTGGCAGGTGCTGGAATGACAGCACTTGTTCAGTCGTCGTCAGCTACGGTTGGTGTTACCATCGCCTTAGCTCAGGCTGGAGCCATTCGCTATGAAACAGCAGCAGGATTGGTATTAGGTGAAAACATTGGAACAACTGTCACAGCAGCTTTGGCGGTTTTACGGCAAGGAACATCCAGAACAGCAAGACAAGTGGCGTTATCACATGTGCTTTTTAATGTGTTTGGTGTTGCCCTGTGTTTTCCACTCGGTCCTCGCTATGTGGGATTTATTCATGATTTAATGGGACAAATGGGGATGGATAATATCGGCGCTCAGATTGCAACTACTCATTCAGGTTTTAATATTCTTAATGCGCTGCTCTTTACAGCTTTAATAAGACCATTTCGAAGAGCTGTTGAAACTATTTTACCGCCTCTCCAACGGGCTGAAGGTACTGAGCCACCTTTATCAGAACAGTTTCCAGATGCATTATTGCGCACACCGGAAATAGCTTATGGACGAGTTTCAGAGGGTATTGCAAAAATGGAACAGAGAGTTCGGAGGGCATTTGACTATTTGCGTAATGGAATTGAAGGAGGGCGTACAAGTGATAGAGACGCAGAACAAGGTATCTATGATATTGAAAATTGGGCAGATGGAATGCAGGATTACATGAGAAGTTATCTATTGCGTGTGTCAAGAGGAGCATCTTTGGAACAAGGAGGTGTGTTATGGGAATATTTACGGCGTCCAGATCAATTGGAAACAATCTCAGATCACCTTTATAATATCAGGCACAGGCTGGCTGATTTTTATCAACAAGTTGAAGTTGTCCCAGATGAAATGAAGGCTTCTTTGCTAGCAATTCATGATTGTGTAGTAAGGCGTTATGATTCAGCTTTAGAAATGATTCAAACAAATTGTCGTGGTTCAACTGAGCTTAATGTTGTGTTAGGGCGTTTGACAAGGTTAGAAGCAGAAATTAAACGATTACAGTATGAAAACCATGAAAATTCATGCATTGGTGAAGATGTGGAAGTTGTTTCACGTATGCAGCAACAAAGGAGGGCGGCAACTTCTCAATTCTGGACAGAGGTGTTGGATGTTTATATTCACATAGTTGGTGCAATCAAAAATATTGTTGAATCTGTTTCTGAAATATAGTTCGGAACACAATATCGAAGGTAATTGTTTTACAAAAGAGGATTGGTGGAAAATGCTCTTTAATGTCATCCCTGCGAAGGCAGGGATCCAGAACTTGTTGAAATTGCTAAATTTTCGCCTGTGCTGGCATGACAACTTTTGAAAAAACATCATTTTCCACCATGCTCAAAAGAGGAAATACTGAGATTAAAAAATAAAACAGCCTACTTTATTTAATAAAAGCAGGCTGTATCATAATATAGACTGTCTATTTTATCTGGTAGTTTTTTTCTCCAAACAATCATTGTGCCACAGACAATTTGTCTGTGAACAAGATCCCAAAGCTGTTCCAAAACAATCAAAATTTCCTTCTGCCTTTTGAATTGCCTTAATTAAATCTGGCTTAGAAAGTTTAGTATAAGAAATTTTAAATTTGCTGGCAATCTTTTGGATCTTTTCAAGCTTCATAAAGACCTCCTTGTTATTCTTCATTGTTGCATGGCAGACATTCGCCAGTTTCTGAATCTGTCCCGCAGTCACACTCTTCTTGATCTTCATAAGTAATTGATAAATCATGTGATTTTACGTGTGCAAAAGGTGCTGTATTAAAAGCTAAGATAACTCCAAAAAACAAAACAGCTAAGATGCCCTTCATAAATTCCTCTTTAATGTTATTAAAATACCTATTCTTGTCAATATAAGTTTGTTTGATTAATTAGAAGTTAAGTTAAGATTATAGTTTTTTAATGTTAGACAGAGGAATTTTTAGTGTAACAACCAGACCATTGGAATTTGCAAAAATAAGTTTGGCGTTCATCATTTCAGCTATTCTAAAACATAGATGAAGTCCGATATGAGAATGTTGTGAACCAGCTTTTTCTTCATTTAAAGACTTAACCACCTCTTCTGATAAGCCTGATCCATTGTCAGAGATAATGAAACTAATATCCTCATTTTCCTTTTGAATCTTAACAAAGCAGGATGTCCCTGCTGGTGTGTGTTTTTTTATGTTTCTGATAAGGTTATCAACAAGCCGAAATAAAAGATGTGGAATAAAGTTAATATAGAATTCTTCATTTTCAGGAAAGATTGTTGTGATGGTCTTGCCAAGCGCCCGTTCCCATAATGGCAAAGATTTTTTGCTCCAGTCTACAAGATTGATGTTGGCGATTTTATCGCTATTGGGTTTGCTTATTGTTTCTCCAACGCTTAGCACAATATCGACAATATCAGACATCCTTTTAACTTCCTCTAACGAGCTTTCAAGCACGTTTTTATAATCATCTATTGTGGCAGAATCTTTTTTTAAGAGTGCAGTTTCTGCTTCTCCCTGAATGATTGTTAAAGGTGTTCTAAGCTCATGAGCTACATATCTGCTCATCTTGCGGATATGTGTGATAGCAACCTGAGTTCTTAATTTTAACATGTTGATGCCGTCTGTGATTGTATTTAAATAATGACTACCACTGGTGATGGACAGTTCCGGCAATTTTTCCATTTGAAACGGGTCGATTGTTTTTAGATAATTTGCAATTTCAGCAACAGGTTTTAGTAAAAGTGCGGAAAAATATCTGGCAGAGAAGATGGATATTAGGAATAAACTTAGAAATAAGATAGTAGCCTGCCACCAGAGAGATGTAAGAATGGAAAAAGTTTTAGGCAAGGGAATTGCAACCTGAAGATAGAGTGGTTTTGCATCTGTATCTTTATCCAGAGGTATGATGAGCGTTTCATATTTTTCTGTACCGCTGCCAAGCAGTGTTACAAACTCAGGTTCTTCGATATCTTTGATAATAGAATGTGGCATTGTATCATAA
>CAZLRI010000040.1:0-11654 GCA_964561745.1 uncultured Pseudobdellovibrionaceae bacterium
AAGGCAATCTTTGAGTCTTTAATCGCATCGGCCAAAGAATAGCTATAAACAATGTTTGTGCTGATTGTTGGTGTTGCTGTAAACTCGAGTCCTAATTCAGGTTGTAAATGATTGATTGCGTTAAGAGAAGCAGTCCCACGGTATCGATGGCTCTCATCCATTAGAATCACTAAGTCTTTTTTCTGAAGAAGCTCTGCAAAACTCGATCCTAATGTTTCTCGATATTTATGAAAACGGAACTCAACGTCTTTTCTTTCATTAAATATCTTTTGAATATTAAAAACATAAATATTGATAGCATCGAATAATTTATTACCAAAATCAGCATAGGTATAATTTTCACCCGTTACTAAATTAAAGTCTGGGAACTCCGTTAAACCATCAAGGACATATTTTTTATTACCCGGTGTAAAGTTATTGATAGTTTTTGTATAAATAGTTTCTCCAGGAGTAAGTATAAAAAAATCTTTTAATCCTTTAGTGAAATACAAATAGGCAATCATTGCAGCCATTAGTCTAGTCTTACCAACGCCTGTTGCCAAAGCAAAAGTAAAGGATGGAAAATTAGTGTCAAATTTGATATTGCCAACTAATTTTGCTTCTACATCTTTTACATTTTCTCCTATTTTGAAAGTCGACATTAAAGCATCAAGTTTAATGAGTGATTGCTCTTGAGGTTTTCTTAAATTTAGCTCTTTAGTTATCTTCTCCAATGTCTGTTTCATACGTTAAATTTTTTTAGAAGAACATCAGGGATTCTCCTGATTTCTACATTGTTTGGAACTTTTAACTTTGATGAAATCGTTTTTGCATAAATGACAAGAAATTTTGCTTGATCGCCAATCTCATTGAGTAGAGTATCAACATATTCCTGTGTAAGATATTGCTCAGTCACATGAACCGCAGTAGTCCCTGATATCCCATGAAGTCCGTTGTCCGGATTCTTTAATCTAAATCCTTCAATTTTTAGTACGGCACGGATCAAGGCACCGTTATACATCTTAGGATTAATTACAGTTAACCTTAAATCTTCATCCCTAACAAATAAACTATCACCTAATTCAAAATACTTAAATCCACCTCCACCTTTCCAATTAGTCGTTTTACTAATACCTCCTTGATCTTTCCCATTTACAACCTGTTTCATTCTCGGAATAATATGTGTTTCGGCGTGATTACCAATCTCAACCATAATCCACTTCCTACCTTTTTTATGTGCAACTGCGCCTGAAGTGCCTGATCCGGCAAAAGAATCTAGTACCCATTCGCCTTCCTGAGAACCAAGCTCAATAATTCGATTTAACAACCTTTCTGGTTTGGGCGTAGCAAATACATCATCGGGATTAAATGCCTTAACTTCTCGTTTAGCTTCATCATTATTACCAACCTCCTCATGTAGCCATATTGTCATAGGAACCACCCCGCTTCCCATATCAGCGAGGTATTTTTTCATTCTTGGAACAGCCGTTCCATTTGCACCAAACCAAATTCTTTTTTCTTGGTCTGCTTTTTTCAAACTTTCATTACTATAACGAGGAAAAGTACCGGACGGAGGACTCCAACTAATACCATTTGCAAAGGTATAACTATATCCAGTATCTCTTCCGCTTTTAGCGTGTAAGGGTTGTGTCATCCAATCACCCCTGGGGTCGTTGTCAGGATTTTTATACCTCTCGTCCATGCTCCCAGTCCGCGGTAACGGATTAGGCCTCCAGCTTGATTTATCTTTGGCGTAAACCAAAACATGGTCATGATTATCAGAAAACCACCTTGCATCATTGGCTCTTGTATATTTTTTTTGCCAAATTACATTTGCCACAAAATTATTTCTGCCAAATATCTCATCGCACATCACTTTTAAGTAATGGCATTCGTCATCATCAATCGTTATCCAAAGTGAACCATCCGAAGATAAAAGTTTATACAAGGTCTCAATTCTGGTTTTCATCAAACCCAACCATAACGAATGCTCCATTCCATCATCGTAGTGTGGAAACGCATTCCCTGTGTTATAAGGGGGATCGATAAAGATAAGTTTTATTTTCCTTTGAAAGTCTTGAAGAAGTGTTTTTAGTGCCAGAAGATTATCTCCCTTAATAAGAATGTTTTCTGTGTTTTTGTCTCCAAAAAGTTGTTTTTCAATTAAAATGCGGGGCTCAGAAACTCGAGGATCTTTTTTATTCACCCATTCATACTTTTTTGAAGTAGGATCGTAATATAAAGCTTTATTTTTGTTTGTCCATTGCAATTCAAGCTTATTTTTAATATTCATATTTATATTTTATTGAACGCCTTTCTTATTATCCCAGCCATCAACTTTCTTCTTTTTTGTAAAAACTCGTCATACTCAAGCTGATAGAAATTTTCAGGTATTGCGTGTTGATTAAACATTTCGTTCAATTCACTATCGACAAAACGTTTTTTTACTAAAGCAAAATATTCGTTTGGATTAGCATCGCTTATTTCAATATTATCTTCAAACTCTAAAAATGTTAGGTTAGCTATCTGATTTATTTTCGCTTTATCTTTGTTTTTATCAAACCCATACTTAGAAATAAGAAAGTTTCTTGGGAAAATATGATGTTTCTCAAGCCTCTTTTTCTTTATTTTAAGAGAGGGATCATAAAGATCACTGACAAGTTTACGCGAAAATAGAACAGAGGAACCGAGCTTGTTGAGAGCGGCATAAAACGCATTGGCTTCTGGACTTTGAGCCGATGAAGTTTCCATTTGTCCAACAAGCGTAATATCCCAAAAATCATTAGTAAGATTCTCTCCTACTATTTTTTCAAGACCACTTACAAAGCTATCAGTATTAAATTCTTTTATTCTATTTAAATCTTTTTCAAAAGCCGTTTCTGGAGAAGACGAATATCTACCAGTAAGCGAAACCATTACAAACCATCGTCCAATAATTCTTTGGAGCTCATGACTTTGTGTTTTAAAATTTTCTTTACCGATAAGATAAAGAATATAACTGTATAAAACAGCATTTTTGGAAGAAATTAGTTCTTCATCTTTGTATCCGCCACCGATTAAGATTTTCAGAAAGCTTTGCCAATTCGTATTATCTAATACTGTTGGCAGACTATTTTTTAATTTTTCAAATTGTAATGTTCGAAGATTTTCAGAAAATTCACCTGTTTCCATATCTCGCCCACGAATGATTGAATAAACATCTTTCATCTTAGCTCGGTGAAATGTAAGTCCAATCAATACACGAAGCATATCATCAGGATCGGGTTTAATAAGATAGTTGAATGATGAAAAATGAGTTTCTTTTTCCGGAACTTTTCGAGAATCAATACAAAACTGTTCAATTTCTTTTCTGCCTTCTTCCCAATAAACAGAAAGCAAGGTAAGGATAAAATCAGCTTGAGTTAAACTAACTCCCTGACTATTGATACGTACAAAAATATCAGAAACAATTTCTTCTTCAAGATTTGGAACGATCTCCAGGGCAGTTAGCGGGTATTTATTGATATTTATAAGCGATTGAATATTTGTTGAAATGATTTTTTCTTCGTCTTTACTAATATCTCTTTTTTCTTTGAGATGGTAAATGAAAGAACTAATAATGGCAAAATCTCCCTCACCAGACCAAAGAGATGATAAATCAGCAATATATTCGGGATCTCTATCTGTTGCTGCGTCGCCAACTTTAAATATTGCGTCAATCGGTTTAAAAGCAATTTTAATTTTCTTTTTTTCGTAATCTGGTGTTAGTACTTCTTGATCTTTCATAACCGCGAAAAGTGCAGTTAGTCTTTGCTGACCGTCAATAATTAAAAAACGTGGTATCTTCCTTTTCTTTTCCTCAAATCCGATATTTTTATAATCACTCCTATTGGCATTTTCCCAAAAAAGTAAATAACCGATAGGATAGCCTCGATAAATAGAATCAAATAAATCACGGACTTTTGAAATTTTCTTATACCATATAAAAGGTCGTTGTATATCAGGTAAAGCAATATCACCAATCTCAATATCATCTATTAGTTTTCCAATTGTATAATCTGTTGTTTTAAAGACTTGTGCCATATTATTAAATTAAATTTAAATTATTATTCGTGCCTTAGCCTCTTTTTACATAGATCTGTAATACTATTATTTTATCATTTTTCATGTCGTTGTATATCTAAAAACACTTTTCCAATCATTAATCTTGGAAAGGACCACAAAAAAAGCCGCCGGAGCAAGTTTAGAAAACTCACTCCAGCGGCTAGTTTAGAATTTATAATAATCAGATTAAGCCCTTTTTCTTAAAACTGGTAAAACCGGTGGTGGTAACTACCAGATGATCGATCAGCTCTATCCCTAATATCTCACCTACCTTAACCAGTCTTTTAGAGATGACAAGATCGTCTTCCGAAGGTGTTACTTCACCTGACGGGTGGTTGTGAGCAATGATAATCTGAGCTGATCTCTCACCGACTGCTCGGGTAACCCTCCTCCACAAAAGTCCATAATTCTTCCAGATTTGAGGCAGTTTTGTGATACAATGAAAACTGAAATTAAAGAATTGGATTTCAAAGAAAGGCAGTATGTCGTTAGACAACTGGTTGATACCGTTGTCACGGATGGAGCGATTGCTTCGGTTGAAGGCTCTATACCGTTAGTTATTCCAGAAGAAAACACAAAAAACAATTATGGGCAGAGTTCTATCAATAGGAATTGTCGGGCTTCCAAACGTCGGAAAATCAACTCTTTTTAATGCACTTCTTAAAAAACAGGTTGCCAATGCTTCAAATTATCCGTTTTGCACCATTGAACCAAATGTCGGGATCGTAGAAGTGCCGGATGAACGGCTTCCTGTCCTTGCCAAAATCGTCAAGACAGAAAAAATCGTACCGGCGGTTGTTGAGTTTTATGACATTGCAGGACTTGTCAAAGGTGCTTCACAGGGAGAAGGATTGGGAAACAAATTTTTATCACATATCCGTGAAGTTGCAGCTATTGTACATGTAGTACGGTTATTTGAAGACGAAAATGTTATTCATGTTTCAAATATAGTGGATCCGAAAAGTGATATGGAAACAATTGATGCAGAACTTATTCTGGCTGATTTGGAAACTCTGACCAAACAAAAAGAACCAAAAATGAATGCCACAAAAGACGAACGCGCGACCTTTAAGGTCGCGGGTCGGCTAAAAACCGAACTTAATAAAGGGGTTTCAGCACGAAATGTCCAACTTTCTGATGAAGAAAAACATCTTATCAAGGGTTTAAATCTTCTTACTATGAAGCCCCAGATATATATTTTTAATGTTTCTGAAAATCAATTGGAGAATAAAGAGGAAACGGAACAACAAATTCAAAACGTCATCCTGGCAAGCGAAGCGCGTCCAGGATCTATAGATTCTGAACAAGCCAGAATGACACCATCATTCCTTTATCTTAATGCCAAACTAGAAAACGACGTTTTAACCCTCTCCCCAGAAGAACAGAAAAAATACTTGAATCAATATAAACTAAATGATACTGGCTTAAATAGGCTTATTAAAAAATCATATGAAATATTGGGTCTTATTTCATTTCTTACTGCAGGGATTCTTGAAGCACGCGCATGGACTATTATAAAAGGCACACTAGCCCCTCAAGCTTCAGGAACAATCCATACAGATTTTGAAAAAAAATTCATCAAAGCGGATATCTGTACATATCAAGATTTTATTGATAATAATGGATGGATTGGAGCACGTGAAGTTGGAAAAGTGGTAAGTGCAGGAAAAGATTACATTATGCGAGACGGAGATGTGGTGGAGTTTAAGATTGGTGTATAATTTATTTTATGCCTTCAGAAATAACCCCTGCGCCCGTTGTTGTAAGAGCACCGACACTAAGATCTGAACATATCGCTCGACCGGCGATGCTGCGGAACATATCACGTACAGCAGAAAACCGCCCTATACGAATCAAAACACACACACACCTCCCCGACCGAATATTTTCAGCAAGAGATCAACTAACCGTATGGATAGCTGAACAAAGAAAACAAAACACTAAAAAATCTGAGTTTAAAGAACCTGTTAAAACTCCTTCAAAGTCTAAGCAAACCAGAGAAAAATCTCCCTTTTCAATGTTAAATCCACGCAACCGTCTTGCAACAATTGCAGGATTTACTTCTATCGATTAACCTCCTTCCAGACATATTCCACGTCCGCCTCACAAAGTTGAAACTCAAACAATGCCCGCTCCAAAATGGCTTCGTCCAATTCAACAAGAACAACCTATACGTCGGCACACTACCCAACAACGAGAAACAAGAAGAGCTGAACGTGTATTCCAAAAACAACCAGTTTCAATTAAAAATGTAGATGTTCTTATGAAACAAGTAACTGAAACACGTACTCTGGAGCCAATACCAAAAGATGAGTTTAAAACCCTTCATCCTTCTGAACATTTTTTTAAAAACATACCAAAAATTAAAGAAATCCCTCTTACTAATGAGGAAGTTGCCGGAAGCGTACCTGAAAGTAGAATTGTTGCTGAGCAAAATATGGCAACTCCTTTCGAGGTATATAAGCGAGATACGGTGCAAGGAAAATTATTTGTCATCCGAGCAGTCCATCCAGAAGCCCTCCGAATGAAAATAATCAAAAATAGCGGTGAAGCTCAAAATATAAAAGCAGATAATGGACGCGATGTTGTCCAGACTCTTGCTTTCCAGACCAAAGAATCCGGGAAAAATAAATACTTCCGCCTGGAAGAAACAGCTGATCTAACAATGCGATTTGTTGAGATTACGGATAAAAAACAGATTGCAAAAGTAATAGCAAAAAGACAAGAGTATGCACGAAAAAACGGTTATCTTCCGGACCTAAATAAACTACGCAAAAATCCAGGATTTGAGATCAAGGCCGATCAAAAAAAACGGGATCATTTTTTTACCTGGCATGATATGCTTGATAAAATCTCAATGAAATCTATCCAGAATCTGGGAAAAGCTCACATTGTCTGTGACCGATCTCTTACTCCTGAAAAGGCATCAGCCTTTTCAAAAAAGTTTATTGAAGCCTATTACTCGGAAAAATATGAAGGCTTATCTATTGAGGAACGCACCAAGCAGGCTTACATGGATACACTGAAAGAACTTGGGCTGGAAAAAGAACCGTCAGTTGCCACCTATTTGGTAACTCATGAAGACACTGCATATACTGGTGGAAAAGGAACAGCAAAAGTAACCGCTTCTTATACAGATGCGCTTGATGAGACTGAACCACCGGAAGTATTCCAACCTGAACAAACAATATTTAATAGTAAAACTTTAACAATAGGCGGAAGAGAAATGGTTCTGGACGATGATACACCGCCTCCAAATAAAGGCACTGCCCTTGAAGTCTCTCCGGATAATAACGGAACTGGAATTCAACTCATAATACATCCAGACGAGGAGTAATATATATTCTTGACTAATTGCTTCTTTTAACATATGATAAATTATGCAACTTACTCCTGAATTATTGGAGAAAATTGATAATAACTATCTTCAGGCTCTTATTGATGTGCTGGAAAAAGAAATTATGGATGAGCCAACAGCAAAATCTGCAACCCAACAGTATCTATCCTTAGCACCTTTTACTTCATTTGAAGATTTAAAAACCAAAATCCAATCTTTTCTTAAAACATACCCGCAATTTGAACGGGTTATGGCTTTTGTAAAAGGATATGAAGATGAAGAACGTACAAAAGATGTTGTTGCAAAAATGAATAGTCTTATTAAAAACAATCAAATAGATGAAGCATTACAAATTGCAGTAAAAAAATAATATGAGTGGATCTTCGTCTGCTGAATTATCTCAACCAGCTCAATCACCAGAAGCATCTGTCAAAAAACCAGCTCCAAAAGAAAGTCTTAGTAAAAGAGCTGCTGAAGGATTGAAAAAAGCCGTTGGAACAGCTCGAGAGAAACTTACTGATTTTGTACGTCCTGGACTACGCGCACAAAGAGCTGCTGAAGAAGCTCGCGTAAAAATGAGTGTTTTAACACCAGAAGAAGAAAGTGTGAGAAGAACAATGAGAATGGAGGGACGTTCTGAGGAAAGTATAAATGCACACTTGAATCGTTTTAGACAAGAAGAAGCAGCTGCACAAGCAACAGAAGAAGAAAGTGTGAGAAGAACAATGAGAATGGAGGGACGTTCTGAGGAAAACATCAATGCTCATCTTTCACGCATGAGAACTGAGGGACGGTCTAATGCAAAAACGAATCGTGAAAATGCTCAAAAAAAAGGTGCTGAAACACCTGCAGCAACACCTGCTGCTTCAGTAGAATCCGCTACTCCAGCCGCAGAAAAAACCACAGGGGAAAAAGCTAAAGCTCCAGAAGCCAAACAGGGTTTACCAAAAACACAAGCAGAACTTGACGGGATAATAGCCAAAGCAGTTGCTGAAGCCGTAACAAAAGCAGTAGCTGAACAAAACACCCAAATTGCACAATTAACATTAGAAAATGAGCAATTGAAGACAGATCTTGCAAAAAAACTTACTCAAGAACAAGTCCAACAAATAGTTGATAAGGCTGTTGCTGAGGCTTTGGCAAAACAAAAACAGCCAGAGGCTCCCCCAACAGCTGCCAATAGATCAGTCGTTGCCGCTGAAGTTACAGGAGTGTCTACTCCTGCAGAAAGAACTGCCCCTCTAGCTCAACCAGAAACACAAACACAACCACCAAATCCTGAAGTTGCGGCTTTGCAAGCAGAACTTGCTAAAACAAACGAGGCTCTCGCTGCTCTTACAAAACAGATGCAAGAAATACAAGACGCGGCAAAAGAAGCTATGGAAAAGAAAGATCCCTTGCTCAAAGAAAAAGAAGGAGATTCAAAAACAAACTGGCTTGCCCTGCTTATTGCAACCGGAGGCGTCCTTGGAATGAGTGCCTCTGAAGAAAACAAGAAAAAAGCAATGACTGAGGCTGCTTAACTTTTACTCAGAAAGTCTCCTTATTTAGCTTGTCAATATAGTATAATTCATACATGGTTGAAGTTGTAAGACAATTTGATCTTCATGGACATACAAGATTTTGTAGACCATTTTCAGAACGTACTCCTTATTTGCCAAAAGATGTTATTGAACAAGTAAATCAAATTAAATTTGACGGAGTAGCAATAACCGGACATAACACTATTGAAGGTCTTAAAGAAACTCTCGATTTTGCCTCTCAAACAGGAGTTATTTTAGTGCCAGGTATGGAAATTACTGCATTTAACGGAAGAACGCCCCATATTCTTGCGCTTGGACTGGATCTTGATCATATTGTAGCTTCTCGATCACCTATTCCTTTTGGAAGAAAACCAGAAAGAGTTATTAAATGGATACATGAATATGGCGGTCTCGCCATTGCAGCCCACCCTTCGTCTACACCAAAACTTACTTCATTGTCAACATATGAAGTTGAACATCTTAGTCATTTACTTGACGGTATTGAGGTTGTTACTTTAGAAGAAGGAAAACAGCAGGGTTTATGTGATCTTGCAGCAAAACACCATTTGGCAAAACTCGGAGGATCAGATTTCCACTCCTTGCGCCAAATTGGACTTGCATGGACTTCAATATATGAAGACGTAAAAACATGGCAAGATGTGATAGAAGCAATTCGACAACGTAAATCAGATGCGTTTGTTCAAGAAAATATTCCACCTGAGCTTGCTCGAGAACGATCGCGAAATCGAATGATGCAAACATTACTGATGCTAGGAAAAAAATAATTATATGTCAGAACGAATATCTGCGTTAAAAACAGAATTGGTGAAAAAAAATGAATTATCACCTCTCTGGCAAGAAAGAGCTGCTCTTCATTCTCGCCTACTGCTTTCCGGCACTGCACTCAATCCGGAAAATACCAATATTCCCCATGTGCAAACAAATCAATTAGGAAATTTTGATCAAAGATCATATCGAATTGTTGACCAATATTTATATACAAGCAGAGTGACAGCTTATCAAGATTCTTTAGATTTAACAGGTGAACTCTCCCAATGGACAGATGGTTTTGTAAACAAAATAACAAAGGCCTCACATTTTTTTGCAAATACTAAAGATGGAAAACGATGGTCTGGTCTTCTGAGAGCTTTAAACATTACCGCTGAACATATCGACAGAGAAAATGTTTTACATTTTTATAACCAGTATTTACAAACCGATGGAACAACCGGACAGTTTAAAGACCTTGCAAGAGATATCATCAATTTTCATCGGGATAAACAAGGTAATATTCGTCTTGATCTTCTTGAACAAAATGCCGATATAATTGACTGGATTGCTCATATGTTTGGAGATGATTCAACTGCAGATATTGTTCGAGAACTTATTTTTGCTGAAGCACGTCTCATGGCCCAACCTGAACAATTTGTTAAAGATGTAAATTCTCCTGTACATCATAATTCACAATTGCGTATAAACAACCTGCAACCAATTGAAAAATCAATACTTAACCCCTTATGGCAATTTGTTGAAAACATACATATTGAAAATGCGAAGTCCCCTGTTGAATTGTTAAAACCAATTAATAAAGAAAAAACTGCTGCACCAATACCAATAAAAAAAGAGGAAGAAAGTGTTTTTTCTGATGAAAAATCTGAAGCCGAATTTCTTCCTGAAGTTAAAACACTCCTCCAACATTGCGGTATAGATACAAGGTTTGTTAATCCAGTACCTCTTGGTAAAGGAGCAAATCATACTGTTTTTAGCTATTCAGTTCCGGGACAAGAAAAACAAGTTGTGAAACTTCCCAATCCTCACTCTGCAACAACCCTTACAAAGGGAATGATAGAAGAAGATGCAAATATCGCAACAGTTGTAAAAGCCTTTCCCCGTTTTACAATACCCACTGAAGTTGTAAAAGATCCAACATCAGACCGCTATTGTATTGTCCAACAAGCAGTTGAAGGCGAACCACTTACTCAACTCAACTGTACACCTGAACTTAAGAAGCAGCTCGAAGACATCATTTCACTTAACCACAGACTCATTCAGACACAGCAAATTTCTCTTGATTTTGTTGGTATGCCGGGATTTTTTACCTGGATAAAACGCCAGTTTAAACGACATGGCCCGTTTGAAGTATCAAATATTATGATCGACAAACAAGGTCGCTTACGCATCATTGATTATGATATTTTTAATTTTAATCACGGTTCTTCACTACGCCATAAAATAGCATTAAGAGTCGGCTTTCTTGCAAATCGTTTTTTTATGCATCATTATTTTGGCGTAGATATTAAAAGACCAAACGAAAAAAATCAAGTGCTCCAAACGCAACTCAAACCACTTTAAAACCCTCTGGTGATCCAAATATCTGATATTATTACCATATGAGTGAAAAGACAAATCCCGTTCTCCCTTCACCAGATAAAGGCGAAATACTCAAAGCCCATCCTCGAATGGAGTCAATCCAGCTTCGATTTCTCGCACAAAAACAATTTCTCCAAATGATATTGATGATCTTCATAAGATAACAATCGGAGATCCATCATTAATACAAAAATATCAAGACAGCATTTTGGAATTATGTAAAGATGAAACGGGTAATGTTTCCAATGCTAAATTTCTGGAGCAAAAAGAACAAATATTGTGGCTTACACGCAAACTATATGGAATAGATACGGTCGGAGTTATTCTCACTGAAGTTATGGATGCGGTTTCCCGGATAAAAG
>CAZLRI010000041.1:0-11551 GCA_964561745.1 uncultured Pseudobdellovibrionaceae bacterium
TTACAATTTACAAACTAAAATAGCACAATGGGGTTATAATCTTGGCGGGCAACAAATAGCACTTCAGGAGAAGGCAATAGACACTCAACAGGTTATGCAAACTGAACAACTTGAATCTCAGGAAAAAGTGGCAAGGATACAGATGAGAACAGAGACAAAGATAGCAAGAATAACAGAAAGCGAAAGAACAGAAAGAGCAAGGATCTATGCAGCTAATGGGGCATTTGACAGATCCTCAAGATTTAATGGATTGCCAAATTGCTAAATTAATTAAAGGAGGAAATATGTATTCAGCAGGAAATGAAACATTTATAAATGGGACTACATCTCAGATAGCAAGTCAATTCTCAGCAGATGAGATAGCTGCTGTATCAACACCACCAGCATCTCAATCTTTAGCAGAAATGTCTCAATCTATCCAGACATCCATGATTGGAAGCGCTGCAACTTCAGTAGTGAGCGCAATTGGATCAATAACTACTCAATGTATGATTTCAGCAGCCCAAAGCAGGCAATACGCAAGCCAGAGAAGAGTAGCTGAGAGCAAATATAACACAGAATCAAGCAAAATCGCGATTCAGGCAGCAACTCTTGATGCAGTTGCCTCGGTTACAGAACGAAGAAACACTGCTAGCGTTGAATTACGTGCTGCAGAAGGAGATCTTAGGGTGGTTCAAAGACAAATAGCTGAACAAGAGATTACACGCGAAGCCACAAGAATAGACCCCCGCACGCCAGCTTTTTACGGCACCACTGTTTGACCTAAAATATCATAATTATGCATAAAGCCCTTAAATTTAACTTGAGGGCTTTATTATTTTAAAATAGTATGTAGAATATCACAGAATGTGATATCTATATAAGGAGAAACAACTAAAACAGGAGGCAATATGCCATTAGAATTAGGCGCTTTTGATGTAATGGAATATCTCTGGGGCATAATGGAAAAAACCAGTGACGGAAAAGCTGTTGAATATACTAATCTTGATATTGAAATGTTGTGGCAGATGGGTTTTGTGAACACTGAACAATACCCAATAGATAAATGGAGGCTTGTTTTTGAACCATACCGCATATCAGAAGATAAATGCATATTAGACAAACAAGCTTTTATGACTTTAGACAAATATCGATATAAAGGTGAAATTCATATCCCATTTGATGCAATGCTGATTAACGAAGGTTTTTACACAGATGAAGGGTTAGGAGAATTAATCAATTTATCAATTGAACCATCATGTTCTTTACAAAAAAATGAGCTTACAGACTTTTTTACAACATTAAAAAATAAATACCGAGATAATCGTGGTTTAATAAAAATAGACAAAGATGCAAAAATAGAGATTAAAAACCTTATTAATGACCACCCTTCTCCGCTTAGAAACCTTGAGATAGCTTTTGATAACATGATGAAAAAAGGGGAAGACAAAAAAATGAATACTGACATAGATACTGTTGAAGCTGATATTGCAACAGCACGTGCAGCTATGGAGGTATCCTCTTTTAGTAAGGATCCTTTAACAAAGGCTGAAACACATGCAATGAATCTTAAAAAGCTTGAAAAAGCAAAGACATCGCCTCAACATAAAACCAATAAAAAAACTGTTTCACTTAAGAAGATTCGTCGTTCCCGAAAGGGGATGCGGGGTTAGCATCATCATATTCACCCTCTTTTTGCTCTTTTCGCTCAGAGATCTGTCTTACAACAGACAACTCACGCTCCAACTGACGAATTCTCTTGTTTTTAGCTCTGATTTCAAGGGTTTTGAAAAGAGATGGAAGGGCTTCCATTAATGCAATTGTTATCATTCCAGCGCAAAAAACAATCAATAACACAAAACCAAGGGGAATTGGCGCTGATTCTAAAGCTAGCACATAAGGTATGTTAAATTTAAATAATACTGCATATCCAAATGTTGTGCTGTCCAGATTACAATATATAAAATTTAGCAGAATGAAGAAAAACATCGCCATAATAATGGCAAAAACCAATTTTCTCATAATATCCCCCGTTTTAGTCGTTAGTCGATGGGCGATGTGCGATGGTCGCCCATCGAATACCGCTCATCGATTAACAACTAGCTTGTCAAAAGAACTGATAAGTTTACTATACGTATCCTGAAGATATTCTGGAATAGACCTTGTATCACTTAAAACCGGCAAAAAGTTTGAGTCACCTACCCACCTTGGCACTACATGTAAATGCAGATGATCCTCAATACCAGCACCTGCAGCTTTTCCAATATTCATACCGCAATTAAATCCATCTGCATTAAGTTCCTTTTCAATAATTTCAGTGCAAAATGAAACCGCTGTCAGCATTTCCTGACGCTCTTGTGGTTTCAGATCAACAAGTTTTGCCTTATGACTATATGGAATCACAAGAAGATGACCGTTATTATACGGATATTTATTCATTACAACAAAGATATTTTTACCTCTATATAAAATCAGATTTTCTTTGTCGTTGTTCTGCTGGTTAACCATCTCACAAAATACACATCCGCCTTTTTGGTCTCTTAAATCCTGAATAAATTGAATTCGCCAAGGCGCCCAAAGTCTATCCATTATTAACCATTTCCCTTAATTCTCTTCCTGTCTTAAAAAATGGAACTCTGTGTTCTTCTACATCAACAGGCGCGCCTGTTTTGGGATTGCGACCTTTTCTTGGTTTACGTACACGAACTTCAAAACTTCCAAAACCACGAATTTCAATTCTTTCATCTTTTGCTAAAGCTTCGGTCATACTATCAAAAATAGTATTAACGATCACTTCAACATCACGTGTAGACAGATTAGGCAAATGTTTTCCTACTGTTTCAATTAAATCACTCTTGTTCAATGTACCCTCCTTTTTTCGTCGTACGGTGATCGTACATAGTATATCGTTAAAATCCAAGTAACATTATATAAGTTTTTTACGAATCACGATGTACGACCGACGAAGCACAGCTTATTTTATCGAATCGAATAATTTGAGTTTATCTTTTTTATAAGGCTTTCTGAAATTATCTTATCCAGCCTTGTCATTGCGCTTTCAAAAAAATATTTAACCCACCAATCTTCTTTATCTTTATATTTTTCAACTACATTTGGCTCACCCTTAATGCCAGCCAATTTTCCTGCAATCTGAACAGCATCAAACAAACCGCCTAACTCATCTACCAGCCCAAGCTCTTTAGCCTGTTCTCCTGTAAACACTCTACCATCAGCTATCTCATTTAACTTATCTAATTTAATGTCTCTGCTCTCAGATACGGTTTTCTTAAATTGACCATGCATCTCAACTAAAAGTTTTTCCAACAATTCTCTCTCTTCTAAAGTTAAAGGTCGGTCAGGAGATCCAATATCTTTAAATTTTCCGCTTTTCAGAGTTTCATGTTGAATTTTGGCCCACGTAAGCAGCTCGCCAATCTGCACAAGTTCCATTCTAACACCTATGCTGCCAGTTATAGTGCCAGGGTTTGCTACAATTTTATTTGCGCCACAGGCAACATAATAACCGCCAGAAGCTGCAACATCACCCATTGAAGCAATAACAGGTTTTTCTTTAGCAACCCGTTTTATTGCTTCATAGATCTCCTGAGATGCTGCAAGAGAGCCTCCCGGAGATTCGATACGAACAACAACAGCTTTAATTGATTTATCATTGCGATATTTATCAAGACGTTCAACAATATCGTGGGAAAAGTATATACCACCCTCAATATTAACAAGACCAACTTCTCCTGATGAAAACACACTTTTCAACCCATCTTCATCAGATGAAACAAATAAGTATGATACTACCCCCAGAAGAAACGATCCTAATACTAAAAGGGCAAAAACAGAAACTGTGATAACAAGAGCCTTGTGTTTCATTATGCACCCTGATTATTTATTAAGGAACCTTTAATAATCGCCCATCTACTTTGTTGCTTGCAAATGCGCAATCCTCACATACATATCAAATACGCTGCGGTTACTCATTTGCAAGGAGACTCGTATCTGGACAATTCTTAGAAGTTCCATGAAAATGAGTTTTTGAGAAGCCCCCATTAATTAGCTTTCTTTAAACTTAAAAGAAACTTTCTTTCCCTTTCCATTATCTTATCAACACTTACTTCAACTTTATCTTTTTCCTTTAATGTCTCAACCTGCTCCTTTTCTTGAACCAAGCCCTCAATTCCATCTTCTAACCTGATAACAGCACCAGCTGAATTTATAGTAACAACTTCACCATCAGCTTTTATACCTTCAGGATATTCTTTTTTAATCTTTTCCCATGGATCTTCTGTTAGATGCTTCACACCTAAAGAAAAACGTTCATTCTCAGGATCAACATGTAAAACAACTGCTTCAATATCATCGTTCTTATTATATGCTTCATCTGGCATGTTAAAATTCTGGACCCAAACAAGATCAGATACATGCACCAACCCATCCACAGGACCGCCAACATCAACAAACACGCCAAAATCCGCAACATTTCTTATCTTACCTTTTACTTTGCTGCCAATTGGATACTGCTGCTCCAACGAAACCCATGGATTTGGCTCAATTTGTTTTAAGCCCAATGATATACGTTTATTATCAACATCTATATTTAACACGATTGTTTCTACTTCATCTTCTACTGTTACTACTTTGGAAGGATGCTTTACTTTTTTAGTCCAGCTCATTTCTGTAACATGTATCAAACCTTCAACTCCATCTGATATCTCTACAAAAGCTCCAAAATCAGTTATGTTAGTTACCCTACCCTTTATGCGCGACCCAACTGGATATCTCTCCTCAACATTTTGCCATGGATCTTCTGTCAGTTGTTTTACACCAAGAGATACTTTCTGGTTTGCTTCATCATACTTTAATATTACCACACGAACTTCATCTCCAACTTCATACATTTCAGATGGATGATTTATTCTACCCCATGACATATCTGTTACATGCAACAACCCATCTATTCCGCCGATATCAACAAACGCACCATAATCAGTTACATTTTTAATTATGCCGTCAAAAACCTGTCCTTCAGCAAGGTTTGCAAGCGTTGTTTCTTTCAAACTCTCGCGCTCTTTTTCAAGCAAGGCTTTACGTGACAAAACAACATTCCCTCTGCGTTTATTTAATTTAACGATTTTAAATTTAAAGGCTTTTCCAACATATTTATCAAGGGTTCTAACTGGTCTGAAATCAACCTGAGATCCGGGCAAAAACGCTTTAACACCTATATCTACAGCAAGACCACCCTTTACTTTTGAAATAACAACACCTTCTATAATTCCATCGCCTGCTTCCAGCTCTTCTAAGCGATTCCACATCTTTATTGAATCTGCCCGCTCCTTAGACAAAATCATTAAGCCATCTTCATTTTCCACACTCTCAAGCAAGACCTCTATATTATCACCAACATTGGCTTTAATATCACCACCCGCACTCTTAAATTCTTCAATTGGAATGCGACCTTCGGACTTAAACCCAATATCAACAATAACAAAATCTCTTGTTAGCTTGATTATTCTTCCTTTTACAATATCACCTTCTTTTAGACTCAACTTTTTTACACTCTCCTCGAAAAGTTGTGCAAATTCTGTTGATTTTTGTTCCTCTGTTGGCTCAATTTGAACTGGACACATGCTTAAAATCCTCCTTTTTCTTAACCTCTTAGACTTTTTATTTTTGAGAAATTCACGAACACAAAACTTTTTTAAGTTTGGGGAACGTAGCGGGATAGGTTCCTGTTGTCAAACGAAAAGTTTCTATTTTTTAATATGTTAAACAAAAAGTTTATACATAAAACATAGCATCAAATCTGATCAACCTGCTTGAAAACACTGCACCTAAAATTACCCCCAAAATAGCTCTAATATTAAAATAACAGGCAATATCAAACAGTTGTGCTTTTTCTCAAAATTGGCATTCAAATTGCTTTTATAAAAATCAAAATAACAACCATTTTCCTTTTGAAAGGAGGAAGCAATGAACAAAAAAATAGCAGTTTTAGGGATCACAGCATGCCTTATCTCATATATGGGATATGTGAAAGAGGCAAACGCGTTATTTAATGGCGCGGAAACAAACATCTCAACAGATGTGAACAGCAGGAACGCCCACGAAACAACCAGTCGTAATGATGTAAGCGGAAGTATGCACACAGACACAAACAGCCACAACTACAACAGGAACGACTACAACTGGAATCTAGACACCTCAAATCACAACAGCCACAATACCACTCATGCTAACGACAATAGTGTAAGATTAGACAGCTCAGATAACAGCACAAAAACAGATCAATCCTTTCATGACAGCCACAACTATTCTGAAACATATGGCGGCGATAATAGAACCAACTCAAATGACTATATAATAAGTGGCAAAGTAAGAAACACGAACATTGGTGATTTTACTCAAAATTATGTGGGAACCGGTTTTTCCGGTGGTGTAAGCGGCAACAAAAATACAATTGATGCATCTTCTGTTAACATTACCACATTCGGAGATTCCATAACAAAGGAAAGACTAAATCAGTAGTTGGTTCATAAAATAGGGTCCTGCTCCTAAACACAGCAGGACCTGTTTTTTAATTCTTCAAAGAGGAATAATATGAATAAAACAATAACAAAAATAATAGTAAGCATGGCAATACTGAGCTCTACGATTTTAATCCCCGCATCACTCAAAGCCGGTTGCTTAACAGATTGTGAAGAAACCAACGCTGTTAGCCGACCTGCTAATATATATTATGATCAACTTGCATCACCATATAGCTCTAATTATCGGGATAGAAGTCATAACATCGGTGATGTAAAAAACAGCGTGCTGGGCGATATGACTATAAATGTTGGGCATGAAAAAGTTGATATCCGCACTGACTCCAATTCAAACAATAATGTAATAGATACTTCAATTAATTCGACGATTATACTTGGAGATATGAAGCAATGAGAAAGTTTAAAATACTATTTCTTATAATTGCTGTTTTTATATCTTTGCAACAGATCTCATTTGCCGGCGAAGAAGAAGAGGCTATTGTTTTGGACAATTTAAGAAGAATACGACAGCGGCAGCAACAGGAAGAGATAGTAATAAGAGAGCAACGCTTTGTCACAAACAATAATGAAGGACAATGCACGCCTGTTCAGCAAACAAGGCAACGCATCAGAGATATTGAAGAAAGCTCCGGAGATGCACAAGGAGACAATATTACAATTAATGCCGGACATGGCGAACTAGATGTAACAGATAATCACGGCACAATTAATTCAGATATAGATATACAAATAATTAATCAGGGCAAGGAGCAAAAATGCCTTTAGCACATGCAATAACTAAAAAATATTTTATATTTACCATGGCTATTGTCGCAGCTCTATTAATAACAAACATAGCTCTTTGCTCCCCTCCTCCGCTCAGCAATATTTCAAAACAAGGTCCTAAGATGCGGGTTGCAGTTGCAAACTTTGGCACAACAGACAAGTTCGCATCTGTCTATGGAGGATGGAACATCGGCGGCGGACTTGCCGCACAACTTGTAACTGAACTTATAAAAACAGAAAGAGTTGTGGTTGTTGAGCGAGCCATTTTATCAAAAGTACTGATTGAGCAAGAGCTTGGAGAATCCCATTTAATATCTCCTTTAACAAGAAATCCAACCGGTCATCTGCTTGGCGTTGATTATCTCATTGTAGGAGAGGTAACTGAGTTTGAGGAAAGAGAGATGGGAGCAGGACTTGCCGCAAAGATATTCGGAGTTAAAGTTGGAGGTCAAATTTCAGCTGCCATGGTTGGAGTTGACATCAGAATTGTTGATACAAGAACCGGAGAAATTCTTTATTCTCATTATTCAAAAGGTCGGGCTTGGGAAAAAGCAGGAGGCGCAAAAGTTGATTATAAAGTTATTGATTTTGGCGGAGATGCTTTTCACAAAACACCTTTGGGCAAAGCAACAAGAAGAGCAATCGACGATGCCATGTCTTTTGTTTTAGGTATAATTGATAAAAATGCTGAAGAATTTTCATGGTTAGGCAGAGTTGTAGATGTGGAAGGAAATATCATCTATATTAATGCAGGCATTGGCGACTCCATAAACAACGGAGATATTTTTAAGGTAACACATGTGCGCAAAGTGCTTGCCGACCCTGAAACAAATCAGGTGATTGGTTTACTTGAAGACAACCTCGGAAAAGCAGAGGCTGTTTACACCGATAAAAAATACACCAAGGCAAGAATAATCGGCAACTATCGCCCTACTATCGGCGATTTAGTCCGTTTTGCAAATGACTCAAAACAAACATTAAACGATTATCAGGAAAAACCAGTTGGATATGAAGTAATGTATTAAGACCATATGATTAAACTAAACCAAAATTGTCATCCCTGCGAAAGCAGGGATCCAGAACTTATTAAAATTACGAGATTCCGCATCTTAGCCTTTGCTAGAAAACAAATGTGTCTCAAATACAAAAAGGCGGATTCTAAAATACACATATTACTCACAACTCTTATCATCTGCACACTTGCAACAAGTTGTGCAACCGGCGGAAGAAAACATATTTCAAATATGTTTGAAGAGGATTTAGTTCAAACACAAGAACTGATAAAAAATGACAATCTTCCAAATGCAATCGGTGAATTAAGCATGCTTTTAGAGATGGACCCAAAAAATCAGGACGCCCTGTTTTTAAGAGCCCTTGCTTATCAAAAAATGCAGCACTTCAACAAAGCAATAAATGATTATAATAAAATATTGGAAATTAATAAAAATAACAGCAAGGCGCACTACAATCTTGGCATGATCTATGGATTCCAGCTACTTAATCCAAGCTTGGCTCTCAAACATTTTGATGTTTTTATAACACTTAATCCAAAACATCCGTCGGTATTTAATATAGCAAAAATTATGCTCAAACTAGATAATGACTCAGATACAAATACCTCTGAAAAAAAAGAGATCCGAGCAATCATTGAAGATACTTTAACACAAAACAGTTTATTAAGAGCTGAAACCAAAGAAAATTTAAAAGAAAAAGAAAAACTTCTGGCAGAAGCGCTAAAGACATCTCCGGATTCCGGAGCAACACACTTTGCTTTTGCAAAAACTCTGCAAGAACAAGGAAATCTTGATGCTGCAAAGAAACAATATCTTATTGCACTTGAACTAAAACCAACCTTTGCCGAATGTCACTATATGCTTGGGCAACTGCTCCTCAAAGCAAACAAAAAAGAAGAAGCTGATATTCATCTATTAAAAGCATCTTTATTTGAAAAAGGAAGTCTGTAGATTTTCATCAATATTCGTTATGTTTCGTTAATGTTCGTTAACTCAAAATTTCAAGACATCCACGCAAAATTCATAACATCTTAAAATTAAAGAACAAAAATTAGCTCAACATCTTGGCATCTCATTTGCTTTCATAAAAGCGCAACAACTTTTATTTAGGCGTTAATTGAATTTTTAATCAGAAGGTTATTTATGAAACAAGAATTAGTCGGCATATTGATTGGAATTGCAATTATCTTTGGAATCGCAAGCGCGGGAAACGCTGAAAGCAAAAGGACAGATCCTGCATGGACAATACAAATAGGATATTCACCTGTGTTCGCCAATGCATATTGGTCAGATGAAGATGGAACTGTATCTAACTTTTTTGGCCCTGTTCATGGAGGAAGCATGTCATTTGACTGGCGAAGCAAAGGTCATTGGGGAGTACAAGTTCCTATTGGTATTAACAGCACAAAAAAAGATACTTTTATTAATGTCGGTGTTAATACTTTAGCACATTTTCTGAATTCTGATACAAAAGTTGATCCATATGCGATACTTGGCGCTAGCTGGTTTTTTTCTCCAAACAAAGATGACCTTAACTTGCCATTCATGGGTTTAGCGAATTTGGGGCTGGGTATCAGAGGATATTTTTCAAAAAATGTTGGAATGTATGCTGAAGGCATTATACATCCATTGATTATTATAAATGTATTTGAAACCAAGATTGGTTTATCAATTAGATTTTAAGACAATGGGTCAGAGGTTCTCATGAAAAACTTGAAACTAAAATATTTGATCTGGATATTTCTTGGATTAATAATATATCTGCTAGCATTGATTGTGTGATAGAGGGTCCAAGCATGGACTATGGGTCATTGACAATCACTACAGTAAGTTTATTAAAACGTTCCACCAAATCGTAGCTTCCCAATAAGTTGAGGTAAAAAACCTTGTTTGTCATACACTCGCCATCGATTAAAACAGAATGTTGGGCAAAGGCTTTGCGACTGTTATATAAGCAATTTATTATTGATATGTGTTTTGCAAAATGCCATAGTTTTTTTAAGCATTCTTGAAAATGGATGCTTAGTATATTAAGTGTTAGATTTATAAAATACTAAAATTAGATAGGGGGGGGGATGGACGAAAAAAAATTGCAAAGAATAAATGAAGTGAGGCAAATCCTAGATAACTTTTCTAAAATTCATTTGAGTGATGAATTGTCGGGGTATTGTTATAAACTATGGGATAAAATTGGGAAAAAACGAAATTATATTATCACCGGGGGACAAAAAGAAGTGTGGGCATCTGCCGTTATTTACGTAATTTCTCGTTTAAATTTTCTTTTTGATAGCAAGAGTTCTAATCCGCTGACAGTCGATATGATTTGCGATTTTTTTGGAACAAAGAAAAGTACTGTTTCGTCAAAGGCAACAGATATAGAGAAAGCATGTAAAATCAAAATGGGCGAAGCGAGTTTATGTAGTTTAGATATATCGGATTCTCTCTCGTTTGTTCAGCTATCAAATGGCGTGATATTGACAAAGGCACAAGCCAAGGAGTTTGGGTATCTCTAAATAAAGAAATCTAACAATTCGCTTTAGCCGACACCTTCTATGGCGCAGCTGAGCTTGTAGCGTTTAGACATCAATGGAGTGTGAGAGATATGGCAAAAAAAGATATTCAGGAGTTGCTCAACAGCGTCGCTGACGGAAGCGGTTATGGTGATCCTAATACGAGGCTCAATGATGATCGAAAGCTTCAAGTTCTTCTTGCACAAGAACAATTCAAAACTGGGTCCAGACTGAATTGGTTGACCTTCTTCTTGGTTGTCGTTGGTTTGCTAAATGTTGTAATGCTGGCATTTCAAGTTTGGGGCAAATAACGATACTGCGTCTATCGACCCCCGTGTGAAACATACGTTACGCGAATTATATAAGAAAGAAAAATGTTATGACCGGAAAAAATGAAATTTTTCAGGCGTTAGGCAAAGAGGAATAAAACGAAAAGCAGAACTAAAATGGCAATTTCCAAACTCCCGGGAGGTTGCAATTGTGTTCAGGCTGGGTCTTGTCCCTTTTGTGATGATTCCCAGTTAAAAGCACTGCCATGAAATTGGCTTGTGGATTTGGGGCTGGCAGGGACGAGACAAGAGGAATAGTGGATGCTTAATAATTTGATATTTAGAAAAGCTAAAGAGTGGATTATCTCGGATACTTGCACTGTTAAACCGCTTTTCGAATATATAAAACGTAATGGCAATTTACGCGAAGCACAAATTCAGGCATTACTTGTTTATTT
>CAZLRI010000042.1:0-11540 GCA_964561745.1 uncultured Pseudobdellovibrionaceae bacterium
AACAATAGCATAAGCTGCCACCTTACCAAGCATAGAAGGATATTTCCAATCCTCTGTCTGCTGTGAAAGACCAAAATATGTTAAAGATCTCTCAATATCTCCTAATTTCAAATAGCAGCTACCTAATAAATAGTTCGCCTGCCCTACTTCAGATGGAGCTGGATTGCTTGCCAACGCCTGTGCCAGCTCATTAACAGCTTCTTGATATAATTCACGGGACATCATTGCATTTGCATTATTAAGATGAGCACCTGCAACCGAAGTTTCCAATTTTATATCAGAAATAAATTCTGTATTTATATCTACTTTCAGCAACTGAGAGTGTTCAAAATATCCCTCTTTCCTTAAAGTAAGGGTATGTTCTCCCAATGGGAACAAACCTTTGTATGGAGTTTTTCCCATAAGTTTACCATCTACAAAAACATCTGATTGTTGCGGAGTTGAATTTATCTCAACAGGAAACACTTTGAGATCCTCTTCTTTAATATCTAGAATATATGTTGGTTGATCCTCAGCTATAGTAAATTCCCGTTTAAATATTATGTCCTGAACATAAGTTTGCGATTCACCAAGTTGTCTTGATTTTCGCAACTCAACAGTATACTTGCCATATGGAATATAAATAGGCTTCTTTAACACTATTTCGTTAAGCTTTGCAGGTTTTTCTTTAAATCTATCATATTCAAATACCCCTTCCAAATAAAACTGCACATCTCTGGGAAGATCATTAACCTTAAGCATTCCTATTGGCGCACGAAACAGAATTGGAATCACTGATTCACCTTCTGTTACTTTAAATTTTACAGGTAATGTGTAGCTCTCCTGCATATCCTGCATATAAAAAACTGCAGTTGCAGTATATTCCTTGCCACTCTCCAGTTCAACATTCACGCGTAAAGGAGCTTTTCCAAGCTCTTTGTCCTGAAAACTTATAGTTGATGGCAGAGGACTTGAAGCAAAATCAAGAAAAACAGGCACTTTTTGAGGAACAGCTTCCTGCGTAGGCACCTGAGGCATATCAACAAGTTGATCTGTTGCTGGCATAGATTGCGGATCCACCACTGCTTCAGGCAGTTTTACTGGAGGCTTAACTCCCTTACCACCCCCTGAAGGATGTAAAAAAAAATGCCACGTTAAATAACCAACACAAGCAATAATTCCAATGCTGCCAACTACAAAAATGGCAGTTTTTCTTAACCTAGTTGAAAGAGATGCTGGTGCTTTGACTTCTTCATCTTTCTTATCTTTAACATTGCCCTCTTCATCAAACTCATCTTTAGGTATGTCTTTTTTTGCCATCTCAGATGTAAGTCCATCTGGCGAATTTGGAGATTCTGTCAAAACTGTTTTTCCCCCTATTGCAAAATCCGAAGGAATCTCCATCTCCTCTTCAGGTTTGATTGTCTGAGTAACTAAACGAAGGATGTATATACCAACCTTTATTACATCTTTATGTCCAAATACAACTGTATCACTTATCAATCCCCCATTTACATAAGTGCCATTCTTACTCCCTAAATCACGAATCATCCAACCAGCTTCGCCTTTTTCTATTTCCACATGATTGCGGGACACACTATGATCCTGTAACTGAACAGCACAGTTATTTGATCTGCCTATTATATTTTTACCTTGAAATAACTGAAAATGTCCCCCTGCATGCGGACCTTCGATAATAATCAAATAAGGAGGTTTTTTAGCTTGTTCTGACGGAGTTCTTTCCTCGTCATTATCTAAACTCGATATAATAGTTCTTTCATCAGTAGGCGCTTTTGTTGTAGGCTTATCCATCTTCCCCCCTGTTACGCACTTTCACATAGCTATCATAATTTTATCCACACGTAAAGCCAAAGCACTCTAAAAAAATCGTTATGCGCTTTAACACAATGCACACATCTAGCTTGATTTTTAAAGTGGTTACCATCATACTATCGCACAATATGTTTAAAGCAAAAACGATTGTCTTACTAATCATTATTTCAATTTTAATTCCATTTAACACCGATGCACGGGAATGCATTAAGTGGTCACAGTTAATGCAGACCCATGAAATAAATCAGCCAGCCAAAGGAAAACTGATATTAGTACAACAATTTGTAAATTATACGAAGAGACCCGAAGATGAATGGTTAACATCAGGGATTACAGAATTAATCAGCTCAATGTTGAAAGCTCAAAATGATGCAACTATTTTGTCAGGCAATACATTAAACTATCTTCCCAAAACCTCTAAACCAGATTTTATTATAACTGGAATGTTTCAAAGCCAGAATAATGTTTTAAGAATTTTCACTAAAGTTTTGAATGCTGGCGACCAAAAGCTTCTATATCAGTTCACTACAATAGCCCCCTATCCCCAAACACGCGATCTATTTACGAATCTGGCAAACACGACACAGGATATTTGCAATAAGCTCAAACTAAATCTTAACAAAGATCTGCTACAAAAAACACAAAATACCACAGATTCAGTTCCGGCTTATGAAGCCTACATAAAAGGGCTCTTGGCTTTACACAAATATGATGTAAATGATGCAGAAGTTGCCAGAATATGGTTTGAGCAATCAATAAGCGCTGATCATCGTTTTGCATTAGCATATCAGGGCTTAATTGATTTATACTCCTTTCTTGGATTTTACTATAAACAACAGCACAAACCTTTTGGAACTTATTATCAGAAAGCAGAGCAGCTAATACAAAAAATGAATAAAATGACTCTCAACAAAGAGAACGGATCAAACAATAGGTTTCTCTTAGGTCATGCTGCTTTCACTCAGGCTTTAATTGATGCTGATGCTGGAAAGTTTAACGAAGCATCTGTTGCTTTGAATAAAAGTGTTGAACTAGTGCCTGAAGATGCCATAGCATGGTATGAACTTTCGCGAGTATCCGACCAATTGGGGAACAAACAACAAAGCAGCGAAGCATTACAAAAAGCTCATGAAATAAACACATGTCTTGGGGAACAAAAATAATGAAGTCTAAATTAATTATAGCATCTGTTCTTATCTTCACACTTGTTTTTATCTCTTCTGGTTTGGAAGCAAAGAAAAAGATCACAAGACCTTCAGAACGCGCTACTTACCACAATAATCAGGGAATAAGTTACCTAAATAAAGGAGATATGGACAGAGCTGAGTTTGAATTTAAAACCGCTATAGAACTCTCGCCTGACTATATAGAATCATATAATAATCTGGGAATTATCTACAAACTCAAAGGCAATAAAAAAGAGGCTATAAAAAATCTGCAAAAGGCAATAAGCTTAGATAAGGATTATGCAACAGCATATAGCCATCTGGGAGCTATTTATCTGTCTCAGGGGAAAATCGACGATGCAATATCAACTATTAAAAAAGGACTCAAAAAAGACGGGAGAATTGCAGATGCCCGATATAATCTCGGACTTGCATATTTAGAAAAATACAAACTCACAAACAACAAAAAATTTACTGATCTTGCTGAAAAAGAATTAAAAAGAGCAACTGAGCTTGACCCAAACCTGATTCATGTGCATAAAACTCTGGCTGAACTATATCAGTCAGAGGGCAAATATGAGCTTGCTGCAATACGTTTTCGACTTGCATTAGGGAACAACCCTTCTTCTCATGAACTATGGCTTCAACTTGGGAATTTATATCTTGAAAAAGGAGATTCAATAAGAGCACAAAACTGTTTCCAAAAAGCAAATGACTTAACAAATGACACAACAGAAGCAAAACTGGAATTAGGTCTATTCTATCTTAATGAAAAACAATATAATGAAGCTATAGAGATATTTAAAACAGTGGCTGAATCATCTCCAATTAATGAGATGGCATGGTATAGATTGGGTACTGCATATCTTCAACAAGCTGAAGATACTGGGGTCTCCCAATCAACAAATCTATATCAGGAAGCTGAAAAAGCCTTGCAAAAAGCAAAGGAGATTAATCCCCAATTTTCAGATGCATCATATAATCTGGGACTTTGTTTACTAAAACAAAGCAAAACACTTGAAGCACAAAAAGAGTGGGAATATACTACAACCATAGATCCAAATAATGCCCGAGCACTTTATAATCTCGGACTATTATACCAAAAAGACGGTAAAAATAAGGAAAGTCTAGAGATGTTGTGTAGGTTTGTTAAAGCAGCTAAAAAAGAATTTCAAATCGAAGTTCAGGCAGCAAAACATTCATTAGAGATTAATAATTACAAATGCCAAAACTAATTATAAATGAAAGCGGCAATAAAAAGGAATGGATTCACGACTGTCTTGAAGATGAGATATCAATAGGCAGACATGAAGAAAATTTAATTGTCCTGCCCAAAAATGGCATCTCCCGCCAGCATGCAAAAATCATTAAAGAAGGTGATAACTTTTTTGTTATTGATCTTGGGAGCGAAAATGGAACGCTTCTGAACGGAGTATTAATTCCGACAAAAGAGAAGCACCTGCTTCGCAATAACGACCTTATTACAATAGATGTATTTAACTTAAGATTTCATACAACTGATGAAGTAGTTGAAAAATCATATAACGAAGAGATAACAGACAGCGACATACTTGAAGTAAAATTGCTAAAAAAAGTTTTGCGCGCTCTTGATACTGAAACAGTGCCAAGCTTTGAAGTATTAAACGGGTCAGAGGAAGGTAAAAAAGTTTTTTTAACAGATGATATTACTGAAATTATTCTTGGAAGAGATTCTAGCTGCGATTTTTCCATTAATGAATTTGCAATTTCAAGAAGACATGCAAGGGTAAGCAAGCGCTGGGGTGGAATTGTAGTGCGTGATCTTGAAAGCAAAAACGGAACTTTTGTTAACAACAGACGTATCGTAGAAGAGTTTCTGCATGATGGGGACCGAATTGCACTTGGAACTATTCTGCTTCTGTTTCGCAATCCGCAGGAGATTAATTTTTCCCAAATATCAGAAAAGGTTGCACCCAAAAACAGCCCAGCTCAAGTTAACCCAAAAGATATTTTACCTACTGACGAAGGTAGCTCTGACAAATCTTTATCTGATGAAAATCTGGTCGAAGAAATTGAAGAGATTGAAGAACCGAACCAACCAGAACCTAATCCCAACGAGGAGATTTCTCTTTATCCTGAAAAACAGAAAAAACCAAGATATCCAATTGCTGCTCCTAAAAAATCTTTTTTTAAGCAAATGGCACCGGTGGAGATAGGAATGATTGGACTTGGAGCTCTGGTTCTGATCTTTGCCCTTATTACTATCGTAAACTTGATGTTTGAATAAACCTATTGTAATTTCTACAAATACAACCCTAACCACTTAAAAAAAACGGTTTTTATTTTCTTAGCAACTTTTTTTAAGAAGCGACGATAATATAATTAGTCATGCGATGTGCGTATATCGTCCATAGTTAAAACCAAAGCAACGATACGCAGTTTTTTACGATGTACGATCTACGACTGACGCACAACGAGAAAAAAAGGAGTTTAACATGGGTATTGCAATAAGAGTTCTGGTAGCTGCAGCTGCTACCGGTGCTGCCAGTTTGCTGGCAAGTTGCTTTGCAGAATCTCAACAGCAAGAAACCCATTCACCTGCTAACCATAATAATTCCTTACCTGAGTGGGTAAATAATCCTCCTGCTGACCACTATGTTGGCGTAAGTGATAGCTGTGTAAGTGGTAATGATATTGGAGAAGCACTGGCATTTCTTAATGCATTAGAAAATAGATGCCACTCTAGGTCTCAGACAATTTTATTTTTATCTTAAGGATAGACACAAGTGCTTGATCAATTTAATTATTATTGATTTAAATAGATGAAAATTAAATTGTCAAAGCACTAGTTCTGGAAGAGTCCATTTAGAAAACTACTTTCCTCGATTAGAACAAGAAACTATTGTGCTTTGCAGAGATGGCGGTATGAGAGTTTATGGTCTTTTTAGGGAAGAAGATTTGGATTGCAGCCTAATTCAGCCGTATTAACTAATATCTACCTACACATACCGGTCCAAATAACACACCAAGTGACATAAATTAATGTTTTTACGCTGGGAAGGCAGCTCATTTAGGGCAAGATCAGATGCATTAATCCTATGTTTAATAATAAAGTTCGTGTTTATGGGTCTGTTGAAAAAGTTATCCCGGGATTGACATACCTGAATAACTACTTTTTCAACAAACCCTTATAATTATTTATTTTCAGGATGATGTGCTTTGTTGCGTTGCTTTGAGAGCCGATTTTGTCTGCAAAAATTGCCGATTGCTTATAACAATATAAGCAACGACGCCTTATGTTTGAAGTGAGACTTCGTAGAAGTCGAACAAGTTGAAGGTGTCAAGGCAATTTGAGGCAGTGTAAAATCGAGCGAACAAAGCAGAGACAACAAAGCACATTATCTCGAAAATCCCCTACACAGCTTCTTTTGCCAAGACACCTTGTGGCAAGCTTACGCGGGCGATTGGTTGAATGCGAAGATTTTCTGATAATTCCTGATATGACAATACTGACAATTGAGGGAATTCCAGTTCAACTATTTTTCTAAAATATCTTCGAATCTCTGCAATAGTTAAAATTACCGGAGGTCTGGCGCCCGGTGGAAACGGATGTGATGCTATTTCTTTACCAACAGCTTCAATAATCTCCTGTGTAATCTCAGGTTCAAGCGCAAGATAGTTACCCTTCTCTGTCCTGCGAATAGAGTTTCTTACAAGATCTTCAATTTCATTATCAAGCAGATATACAGCCAACGTGTTTGAAGGCCCTGCATATTTGTGTGTAATATATCTTCTTAGACCTGCACGCACATGCTCTGTTAATATTAGGGTGTCTCTCTCTATTTCACCCCATTGGGCAAGTGTTGAAAATACAGTTTTGAGGTCCCTGATAGCAATATCCTCCTGCACCAGCCTCTGAAAAATTTCAGCCAACTGCAACAACGTGATAACCTTTGGGACAAGCTCTTTTATTAAAGCTGGATGTGTTTTTTCAAGTTCAGTTAAAATAGTTTGAATTTCCTGCAAACCCAAAAATTCATGAGCATGTCTTCTTAACACATATGATAAATGCAATATTAAATATTCAGAAACATCCCACATCCTAAACCCTGCCTGTGTGGCAACATCTTTATACTGATCTGAAATCCATGTAACAACAGAACCATCAATTGGATGTATGGTCTCGGTTCCAGTTATATTAAATAACTGTAACTGTTCCAAAGGTTCTCCAACAAGAATATGCCCCTGCATAACTTTACCTTGCGCAACAGGCACTTCATTTATGTTGATAATATAAGCCTCAGTTTCCATATCAACAGTCTGACCTCGAACCTGAATACCCGGGAAATTTACGCCTAATTCATAATACAAACCATGTCTGAGCAATGGAATAAGCTCATTAATAAATCTACCATCCTGCTTGTCATCAACAAAAGGGATAATCGACGTGCCAACCTCAAGTGATATTGGAGACGGCATGATAAACGGCAAAACATCACCATGTTTCTTGACTGCTTTTTTAACCACTTCCTTTTGTGGCGTATCCATTATCTCCTGAACAATCTTTTTCTTTGATTTGATTATCAAAGTAGCCACTCCACCGATAAACAATGCTAAAATAATAAACGGAACCTTTGGCAAGCCAGGAACCGCTGCCATTAAACCCAACAAAACAGAGGCTATGATAAGAGCTTTTGGGTAAGCTGTTAACTGTGTAATAATCTCCCTACCCATATTTGAGCCTTCAAACTCGGAAACAACACGCGTAACAACAATACCAGCAGAAACTGATATAATAAGAGCAGGTATCTGCTGAACCAAGCCATCACCAATGGTTAAGAGAGAATATACCTGAATAGCATCAGAAAATGACATACCCTTTTGCGCAACGCCGATTATAAAACCACCTATTATATTAATTAAAATAACAATCATTCCTGCTATGGCATCTCCCTTCACAAACTTCATTGAACCGTCCATAGCTCCATAGAACTGTGATTCTCTTTGCAAAATCTGGCGACGTTCCATTGCCTGTTCCATATTAATAATTCCTGCGCGCAGATCAGCGTCAATGGACATTTGCTTACCCGGCATAGCATCCAAAGTAAAACGTGCGCCAACTTCAGACACACGCTCAGCACCCTTAGCTATAACTATAAAGTTGATAAGAGTGACAATAATAAACAAAACACCACCAACCACATAGTTGCCCTGAACCACAAAAGATCCAAATGTCCTGATAACCTCTCCGGCATTTGCATTTGCCAAGATCAGTCTGGTTGATGAAATATTAAGGGAAAGACGGTAAAGTGTTGTGATAAGCAATATCGTAGGAAATGAAGCTATCTTTAAGGTGTCTGATATATATAAAGAAACCAGCAGGATGACAACAGCTATGGTAATCTGAATAGTAAGCAATATATCCAGAAGCCATGTGGGCAGCGGGATAATCATCATTCCCACTATCAGCACAACAATTACAGCCAACACAATATCACTGTATTTGGCTATAATTTCATTTAATCCAAAAGAAGATCCTTCTGAACTTTGTTGTAGTTGTTGTTGAGCCATATAAAACAGATATTCTCAAACACTATAGATATCACACTATAAAATCGTACCATGGTTGTCATTGCGAGTGGCGCGACGAAGCAATCCCAAGTATTTTATGAGATTGCCACGCCCCTCCGAGGCTCGCAATGGCAATCTTGATAGCATGTCATAGTGCGATGTCTATATAAGCAATATTTAGTTAAAAAACTAACTGCTATTTTATAGCATATTTACTATCTAGGAGCAAAAGGCTTTTTATTATTCTAAGCTCCGCAGCATTTTTTATACTTTTTACCAGATCCACATGTGCATTGGTCATTTCTACCCATTTTTTTCCCATCTCTTTGAACAGTTGCAACTCTTGCAGATGTATCTCCACGTGATTCTGCTGGTGCGCTTTTCTCAAATGCTGAAATATCCTTGTGTGATACCTGTATCTGCTTTAACTTTTTTTCACTTGCTTCTGCTTCAGCCAAGCTTTTCTCTGTTGTAACCTGAGCCCTAAATACCTTTTGAACAACATCAGATGTAAATGTATCCATCATCTCTTTGAACAGTAAAAACCCTTCTTTTTTATACTCTAAAAGAGGATCTTTCTGTCCGTATCCTCTTAAACCAATGCCTTCTTTCAGATGATCCATCTGTAAAAGATGATCTTTCCACAATGAATCCAGATTCTGCAGTAAAATAATCTTTTCAACATGCCTCATGATTTCAGGGGAGTTTGCTTCTTCGCGTTTATTGTAATAGCCAATAACGCTATCATACAAGTGCTGCCCCAATAATTCACTTGTTGGATATTTTTCCACTACGCCACGAATATCAACAAGCATATTAAAAAACTCCCTGACCTTATCTTCAAAAGGTTTATAGTCAAAATCCGGATCTATTTTCTCAGAGAGATCTGTTTCAACAACTCCTGTAACCACCTGATCTATCATATCCAGAATCATATCTTTTGTATCTTTACCTGCCAAGATATCCCGCCTCCTGCCATAAACCGTTCTTCGCTGCTGATTCATGACATCATCGTATTCAAGCAAATTTTTACGTATTAAAAAATTGTGACCTTCAACCTTTTTCTGGGCATTCTCAATTGTTCTAGTCAGCCATGGATGCGTTATTTCATCATCCTCATCCATACCAAGCCGGTCCATCATTCCAGATATTCGATCACCACCAAATACTCGCAACAAGTCATCTTCGAGCGCTAAATAAAATCGTGAAGCACCGGGATCTCCCTGACGCCCAGACCGTCCACGAAGCTGATTATCAATTCGCCTTGATTCATGCCTCTCAGTGCCCATTACATAAAGTCCACCAGCTGCTAGAACTTTTTGTCTTTCTTCAGCTTGTAATTTTTTAAATTCTTCCAGCACCTTTTTATATTCCTCTTCTGAAGCATCATTACCTACCTTAGCTTTTGCCAAAAACTCGGGATTGCCGCCCAACACAATATCAGTTCCTCTTCCTGCCATATTTGTAGATATAGTCACAGCTGCATACCGCCCAGCCTGAGCAACAATCTCCGCTTCCCTGTCATGCTGCTTGGCATTCAACACATGGTGTTTCACTCCAAAGCGGGTAAGCATCTTTGAAATTAATTCTGATTTTTCAATTGATATGGTTCCAACAAGAACTGGTTGACCTTTTTCATGGCTTTCTTTAATTTCATTAACCACAGCCCTGAACTTTGCATCCACAGTTTTATAAATCACATCAGGGTAATCTATACGAATCATCGGCATATGAGTGGGAATAACCATGACATCAAGATTATAAATCTTTGCAAATTCTGGAGCTTCTGTATCAGCTGTCCCGGTCATTCCAGCCAGCTTGTTATACATACGAAAATAGTTCTGAAAAGTTATGGTTGCCAAAGTCTGATTTTCATTTTCAATCTTAACTCCTTCTTTAGCTTCAACAGCCTGATGCAAGCCATCACTCCATCTTCTACCCGGCATTAACCTGCCTGTAAATTCATCTACAATCATTACCTGCCCGTCATTTACCACATAATCAACATCCAGCTTAAACAAGGCATGCGCCTTTAATGCCTGATTCACATGATGCAGAATATTAATGTTTTTTGGCTCATAAAGATTAGATATGTTTAACCGCCTTTCAACATTAGCAACACCCTCTTCAGTTAATGCCACTGATTTTGATTTTTCATCAATTGTATAATCCTTATCTTTTGAAAGATACGGGACAATACCGTTAATTATATAGTATAGCTCTGTTGACTGCTCTGCCTGACCTGAAATTATAAGCGGCGTGCGCGCTTCATCAATAAGAATAGAATCAACTTCATCTACAATTGCATAATTAAGCGGTCTCTGAACATACTGGGATAAATCATATTTCATATTATCCCGAAGATAATCAAACCCGAATTCGTTATTTGTACCATAAGTTATGTCTGTGTTATAAGCTTGCTGTCTTTCCTCATCTGAAAGACCATGCACAATTACACCAACAGATAATCCCAAAAATTTGTACAATTTACCCATCCAAGCTGAATCGCGCCTTGCCAGATAATCGTTTACCGTTATAACATGCACTCCCTTTCCCTCAAGGGAGTTAAGATAAACAGCGAGCGTAGCCACGAGCGTTTTTCCTTCACCAGTCTTCATTTCAGCTATTGTGCCCTCATGAAGAACTATTCCACCAATAAGCTGAACATCAAAATGCCGCATTCCAAGTGCACGAATAGACCCCTCGCGAACTACTGCAAAAGCTTCTGGCAAAAGACTGTCAAGGGTTTCGCCCTTTTTAAGCCTGTGCTTGAATTCATCTGTTTTTGCCTTTAGTTCATCATCAGACAACACTTTCATAGCTGGCTCAAAAGCATTTATTTTCTCAATGATAGGACCAAGCCGCTTTAACTCTCTCTCATTTTTTGTACCAAACAACTTGCTTATTATTTTCACCAAGATCTCCTTTTTTTGAATCACAAAACAAAATTATATTTATTATAGCCCCCGCAAAACAAAATGACCAACTCTGCACATGAGTGATAAGAGAGAT
>CAZLRI010000043.1:0-11500 GCA_964561745.1 uncultured Pseudobdellovibrionaceae bacterium
AATATTGGTATGGAACAGCTATCCCTGCTCCCAATTTAACCGGACGGTAGTGAAACAAAATATAAAAAATAAAAAATAGAAAAGCAATGTTGTAGATATTTTTTATCTTGAAGTGGATGATCTTAAATCAATGGATGGACCATTGGTTAAGAGCTTCTGAAACGCATGAATCATATCTGATAAAAAAGGATTCCTATTTATTTTATTCAGATTAGGCTGCATAGCCACTTGACAGGTCGAAACAACCGTTTGATTAAATGATAAAAGCGTATGACGGAGCACTCTGGCTGCTTGTGGAAGGATTGGGGTGTTGTCTAACGAACGAACTATCATAACTGTGCCTACAGCCTCTTGATCAATTCTAATGAGCGCACCTGTTTGACTGATCTCACCTGTTTCTGGATTAATATGTATTGTTTCATAGCCATGAAGACGATCACTTACGCCACGCCTTAATTGCCGCAAACAGTTAATATTTCTTCTCAATAAAACCTGTTGGTGCTTATTTAACATGGGTAAAGGAACAAGTTTACTATGCTCTACATTAACGAGATCCAAAAAATTTTGTAAATAACCGCGTTCCTCAGAAGATAACACTTCTGTAATGGGTGAAGAAGCTATTCTCTCTATTGGAACTTCGCAAGGCTCTATGTCTGGCATATCTCGTAGGGTATCAGAAACTGATGGGGGGCGAGAAGTTGTCTCTGGGGGTGTAGGTGGAAATGGAGATGGATCTTGTATGGTATCACGTAATGATGGTGGGTTAAAAGTAGTTGCTGGTACAGGCTGCGCTCTAGAAGGCTTTGGCGGCAGCAATGTAATAACACCTGTTGGGGCTCCTTCAAATTCTGATGAACGAATAAGTAGACGATCACCGACAATCACACCTTCTGGTTCAACACGTGTTGGCATATTAGCGCGAATGGTTCCATCAGCATGACGTGTAATCCGATAGGGCGGACTCTCTCCATACACCATGACCATGATCGGTTCATTATAGGGCATGCTCACTTCTTGCACAGGAAAGTTAACATCTAAAAATACACCTTGCGCCAATGCTTGTGAAAATTGGAAAAACTGTGTTCGAACACCAGAGAGGGTCAATGATGGCATCTGTGTTAAAGGCGCTGGTGCTTCCACACCCAATCGTGGCAATGCATCATAGGATGGAGGAAAGAGCTCTACATAGGCATTATGTAATCGCTGGCGTAAGGGGATATGTCCTATCTGATCAGCGTAACGCATGGTATTGCCAAATACAATAAAGTGCATGAAGTTTTCAGCAAACCATTCGTTAAAACTGCTTTGATATCTAATACGCGTCTCACGAGAAAATCCCAAGAATGTAACACCAAAAACAGCATTCTCATTCCACATCTCTTGATGTAATCGCTCAAGTTGTGTGCGTTGACTTGGAGTTAACAATTGTTCCATAGCATGTCCACACTCATGCAAGAGCATGCCTGTTGCTTGATGCCGATTAAATCGAATATTACTTTTAACAATCCCCACCTCGCCGATATCTTCATGATAAGCACCATAGCGACCACTACCACTGCGAATGGTTTTAAAACTCAAGGATCTGAGTGCACTGCTTTGCAATAATGGTTCTGGTAAAAGACTTAACAAACTCATGGCATAAAAGACATCTTCAGGATTGCGTGCATGTTTAACCTCAATGCTATATCTTCCAAACTGTTTTTGGTAGATTCTCATAGCATTTGCCATTTCAACCCCTGTTTCAGGAAAAGCAACATCAAGTTGATACCATTGACGATAAATATCATAGATCTGTTGCTGTGTCTGAATTGAAGGTCTTTCACCTACACCAAAAATACAAAACATTCTGGTGGATGAAATCATTGTATCGCTTCCATCACCGTTAATGACTGCATAACCGTTTTCAGGGACAATATCTGAAAATGTTTTCACAAGATCTCTACGTGGCATATCTCTGATCTGATCTGTTGAAAACTGAGGCCAGATTGCATATTGACCAGAACGAAACACAGCCTCCATCTCAGGTGTTAGACCTGCGACTTCTCCCACACGAGAGGGTCTTGTGTTGAATCGCAAGTGTGAGATCGCCTCTCCGGTTTGCTGATAGATTTTTCTGACAGCAGGCGGGAGTGAAGACCTTTGTGGAGAAAAAAATCCTGCGCCGCCCGTGCAGATAAAAGCACCTGCTGGCATTATGGCTATTTGAGACAAGACTGGACCTGTTCTGCGTAGAAACGGTTGTATGCTCTGTTGCCAAAAGGTCTGAATCGGATGCTGGACAGCGTGGAGATCGCGCATAATATCAGAGCGTTCTTGTGAAATCCGAGATTGTTCTCGTGTCAGATGGACCATGCGATTAAGTTCCATATGGGTGAGTTTGCGTGTTTGAGTGGCTAGTCTCACCTGCGCTATTTTCTCTGCAACATGAATTTCTCTTAGTTGATTATGCTCCATGCGCATTCCTTGATACACAACATTGTTTTGCAAACCCATAGAGACCAATCGGGCTTCAACTTCAAGACAAGTTTGCGTGATGTGAAGCTGTTGATTGCGCAACTGAAAGAGCTGCTGCCATTGATCTGAAGTTAAATGTCGCTCCTGAGATATTTTTGAAATTCGATTCACCTGATCTTGAATAGATTCCAGTTGATTAGCTTGTGGCTCGCTGCTTTGGCGCATCTGGCGTGTCAGATGATTTCTTGCCATGTGCGAAAATGGTTGGACCAATCGGTTTGCTCCACGCAATCCAATCATGATGCCAATATTGCTGACAAGTTGTATACCAATATTAGCAGGTTGAAAGATCGAACCAACATCTTGATTGCGGATGTATTGCTCAAATGATTGTTCACCTAATCCATATGCAGTAAGTGCTGAGCACTCTGTGCTGGCACTACCAATCCATTGAGTTGCCTTGCCCAAAACAGTTTGCGGAACACGAGCGCCTGTAAATCTAGCAAAACCACTCATCACACCACGAAGTGCACCAAACATACCAATTGAAAACAAACTGCGTACCCAAAATTCATCCCAGTCGTAAAACGCTAATGGTTGATCATCTGTTAGATGACGAGATGCAAAGAGTTGGCGCTCCAAGCGATCCACTCCCATCTCTAAAAAACGATGTGCGCCTGTAAAGGCAATACCCATAACAGTTGTGCCTATAATCATCTGACTGACGCCGCCCAGCGAAACACAATAACCAAGACTTGCTATGATTGCCATACTGGAAAGTTCAGCTACAAAACCAGCCAGCGCCATGGATCCCAGTAATGCAGCACCTGCAAATAAGTAGTAACCCAGTTGCTCTGAGCTGGGAATGAAACTGAATAATGGATGTGGTTGCGAAACTGTTGGTGTGATTGAAGCATAAATGCCTTGATGTGCTTGTATAGGAATAAAGGAGTTTGTTTCTTCTGCAAGTACTGGAAGCCTATCAGTTGTATCTCCCAACTGAGGATAAAGATTAGCATAAGCTGCAAGCTGATCTGAGTTAAGTTGAAGATGCATGGAAGTTGGCATATAATATATATTTTCGTTGCTTGAAGTCTTTTGTCTTTCGTCTATTTATATTATCGGCATAGTTTAAAAAAAGTTGTCAGAAAAATACGTAAAAACAGAAAAATCGTGTATTTGTAGATTTTCCCTCTGTTTTATGAGGGTAAATACGCCATATTCTATTGTAATTTCAAACAGTTGAGAGAAAGTACATAATATAAGTTTGTTAGGGAGAGTCCTATTTTTTGTAGAATTAATTATGAATGTCTCTAATTTTTTTATCCATACTATTATATGAATAAAAAATTAAAATATTATATTATAAACAAGATGTCGCAAAATTTTTATTTATATAAAAACAAACTTCCACCCTTATTTTTCACAGCTACAATCTATCTCTTGGATCTCAATGTTTCTGGTTGCGCGAAGGCGCCAGCTTCTTTATAATGTAGCGATTTTTATAAAAAGCAGTTGATTAGTCGTCGATTATGCATAAGGGGGACATATGATTGATATTGAAAGAAAATATCTCGTTATCATGATGGAAGCTGGGTATATTTATCTTGGTATGCAGCGGTTCAAAGAATCTCGGGAGGTTTTTAAGGGTGTTTCTATTCTGTCCAAAGACAGTGAAATTCCATTAATAGCGCTTGGAGGAGTAGATTTTTGCGAAGGTAAATTTGATAGCGCAGTCACATGGTATAAAAAAGCATTAAAGATTGATCCGGAAAGCGTATTTGCCAAAGTATATTTAGGAGAGGTTTTGTTTTTTGCTGGCAAGAAAAAAGAAGCAATAAAATTGCTTGAAGAGGTGAGTGGCATTGATAGAAAAGGCGGAGCTGGTGAGTTTGCTAGGGCTTTTTTGGATGCTGTTAATCAGGGATTTACTCCTGAGATGATAAGGGGTTTTAAAAAATAGACCTCTTGCATAATCTATATTGAAAGCGAAATTTTGGTTTTTTGAGCGAGACGAGGAGGATGAGCAAAAAGCGCGGAGGTGTAGTTGTGCTACATTGAGCACTTTTTGTGAAATCCGACAAAGTCGCAGCCAAAAAGTCAACATTGCAGCCAATATAGATTATGCAAGAGGTCTGAAAAAGGATAAACATGAAAAATAGAAAAAAGATATTTGGTCTTATTTTGGTTTTAGCATTGATTTTAGCATCTTGTGATCAGGTTTCTTTATATCAGGATTTAACAGAAAAAGATGTAAATGAGATATTAGTTCTTTTAGGTGAAAATGGAATTAATGCTACAAAAGAAAAAGAGGTGCGGCAGAATGAAATCTCATGGAGCATTACTGTTAGCAAGAAAGATATGCAACTTGCTCGTGCTTTATTAATGAAAAATAATTTACCAAGGAGTCGCGAATTAGGATTAACAGGTGTGTATAGTGAAAAAGGACTGATCCCAACGCCAGATGAACAAAAGGCAAGATACATACTTGCACTTAAAGGTGAGATTATAAATTCTTTGGAAATGATTCCAAGTGTAGTTGAGGCAGATGTTGTTTTAAATGTTCCTACTCGTGCTGACTTTGACACTGTTGAGGAAAAGATGGCCAAGCGGCCAACTGCTTCGGTTATAATAAAACTTAGACCATCAGAAAATAAAGGGGAAGACCCTATTACTGAAGCAAAGATACAACAGTTTATTGCGAATTCAGTAGAGGGGTTAAATCAAAGAGATGTTGCTGTTGTTATAAGTTATTTATCAACCACAGAAAAAAGACCGATCAGACCCGGAGATGTTGCTATTATCTCTCCTCAAACAAGAAACAACGAACAAGTTGTTGGTTCAACCGGGGATATGAGTGAAGAGTTGGTTGGTCTTAAGCTGGATACTAAATCAAAACAAAGATTAAAAATATATCTTTTGGTTTTCTTTATACTGCTTATTGTTTTGTCAGTAGGGCTTATTATTTCAATAGTTCAGGCCAATAGAATGCGCAGAAAATTAGGAGAATTAGAGCAGGGGAGAGTAGAAAAATATCCTGCTATTGAAGGTAAAATAATGGATGAAGGCCCTCCTCAACTGGAAGATGGAAGAGAAGAAGAATGATAAATCGCGTAATACGTTGATTTTTAGGGATAAATTAATTTAATTAAATTAATTTTTTACGCAACTTTCGCCCCCCTAGATGCCGATAATAAAAGTAGAGGGTGTGGAGTTAACTTAATGAACTAAGAGGTGTTTGTGGACTTTAAACCAATACAACCAAATCTCATAAAATACGAAATGAGGATGGTTCAGGGCACTGATCCAAATGTACAGGAGCAGAAAAAACCCGGTTTTTTTGGAAGATTGTTATCAGGTCTTGGAAAAGTTCTTGGCGCAGTTGCTGCACCATTGTCTTTTATATTTCCTCCAGCTGCTATTGGTGCTGCAGGCATGTATGGCTTGAGTCAAATCGGAGATCAGATGCAGGTTCGGGCAGCGCAGAAGCAGATGGAAAAAACACAGAGAGAGAGCCAGACCAATGTTTCTTTTCCCGGCTTGGAGATAGGTCAGCCAGGTGCAGTGCCAGCTAATTATGATCTATCTGCTAAAGATGAACGAATAATGAATGTGCTTTTTGCAAGAAATGATTCCATGAACGAAATGGCTCATATGATTTGAGGTGATTTATGGCTAAAACGCGCATAATAGGCGGTGTTCCAGTAACAATACCAGATGATGAAAGACTAGATGATATTGATGATATCATCATCCCTGATGAGAATTCTTCAGAAGAACAATCATCAAGTTATGTTAAAGATAAAGGTGAGTTTAAAAGTATTTCAAGCAGTTCCGGAGCTAGACAATATTTTCCTTTAACTCCAAGAGAAGAGCGCGAGATCGGCGAGGATCTTCAGCTTTTAGCAAAGGCTATTGTTTGTTATTCAGAAGAAGATAGTTGTTCTGAAATACTAATCGAAAAATTTGTAAATTTTTATGTAGAACTGGAATTAGCTAAAAAGGACGGTTCTCTTACAGGATAGTTATTAGTCGAGAGTCGTTGGTCATTAGTATTATATAGTTTAAAATCAATTACTAAAAAAATCACGAAAGTTCATATTTTAATTCATGTTGTGGCCAGATGATTCTGATAGTTATCTTTCGTCCAGATTTTGCTGCAACAAAACCCCATGAAACCGCATACCATTCAAGCTGCACTTCAGGAGTAACCTGCTCTGATTTGCCAACAATTATTTCAGATGCATTAAGATCAAATGCTACTTTTGCAGTTGCATAAGCAGGGTCTTTTGCCGGCACAATAAGAGGTATAACCTTGACGCCATGCTTTTCAGCCATAGCTACAACGTTTGTAATAAGCTGCTGGTCATCTTGCGGAAGAGTTCTAGCATCACCATCATTTAGAACTGGAAGTTTTTCAACTGTCAGCACAACAATGTCTGTGGTTTTTTGATCAACTCTCGTTAGAGCAACCTTTAGATGATATAAGTTTGTAGGGTCTCTGGCAGCAACCACTACACGGTTTGATAATTTGCACCCGCATCTTTCAGGAGTTATGTTATCTTCAAATTTTAAATTTACCTTCTCATGTTGGATTCCAGTATTTTCCCTAATTTTTTTATTATGAAACTCTGAGATTACGAGAATCATAAAAAATGTAACTGTAAAAGCAGCTCCCCATTTAGTTGCAGTTGTTTTGGTCAGTGCATTTGCTACTGAAAGTATCAAAAGACCCAAAAGTATTGAGATAATGCCTATTGGAATCTCTGTTCCAAAAATTGTTATATTACCGGGGACCTTCCATTCTCTTGGGGATTTATCTTTAAAACGAAGCATTAGAACAGCAGCAGTCTGGGTTGTAAAACTCCACATTACGCCAAATGCATATGCTTCACCCAAGAGATAAACATCGCCTCGGCAAAGCAGAATAGTTGCTATCTGCACAATCGTAATCATTGTTATAATGTGGCATGTAGTGCCATATCTTTTATGCGGTGTTCTAAGGAAGTTGGGTAATACTCCATCCTCTGCAACGCGACACAAAACGCTATTTGCACCAATTATTGCTGTATTAACAGCACCGGAAAGAATAGCTGTTCCAACTAATACCACCACCCCCTGAAAGATCAGTTTAATTATATATGGTCCCTGCAGATACATAACAAGACCGGCAATAAGATTGTCTGCAAAAGCTAAGCGCTCATTGTCTGGTATTATCATTACTGCAAAGAAAGATACTACAGCGGTAAACATAAAACTGAATATAACAATAACCAGTACTGCGCGTTTCATGTTTTTTAGTTTGGGAGTTGATATTTCACGATAAACCTGTGCCAGAGTTTCTTCACCGCTCATGGCAAGCACAGAATGTCCCATAGCAACAATTATACCTATTGCTCCGATTGTTTTTGCCCATTTAACATTGTTAAGCCAACCCCAGCCTTCAGCAGAAATATTTATTGTAAAATCAGGGATTGGTCTTGGCTCCAAAATAATACTAACAACAGACCATGCGATCAAAATCACAACCATTATGGCAGTTACTTTAATTATCTTAAGTGCTTTGTCGCTTGATTCCTCAATACCTATGATATTTTTATGCCAGAAATAAAGAGTTACAATAATTGCGAAAATCACAGATCCGATATTTGATGGGACAATCAATGGCAGATTAAAAAGTCCAAAAAGATCATTTATAAAACCAACAAGATACTTACCAGCGCAAACAGCACTGATTGGTCCGGTTAAACCATAATCAAATATAAGAGCAGAAACAGAGAGCTTTGCCATTGTTCCGCCCATGGCTTCTTTAACCACACGATATACACCAGCACGCACAAACATCCCGCAGGATTCGATGTAAGTCATTCGCACACCGTTTGCGAATATTAGTATCAAGGCTATAAACCAAACAGCTGATTCTCCGACAGCTTTTTCTGCTATCCCGCAAGCATAGTAAGCAGTTGAAGCTAAATCGCACAGCACAATTGCCCCTGCTCTCCAGAACGAAATAAATGATAGCATGGCAGTAGTTATAATAACAGCTGTAGTGCGCGCCCGATAAGGCGCCATTTGATCCCGCATAATTGATTATTCCTCTGAGATCTCTCTTTCACGCAGTTGAATTCGTTCAAAAACTTTGTCAGCTGAATCCATTTTAGAGATTTCAGTAACAAGGTTTGTGTCGCTAAACACCCCTGCGATTCTAGCTAAGAGCTTTAGGTGTTTCCCAAAGTCTTTTTCTTCAGTAGGTGAAAAGAACAAACAGAATACATTGGCAGATAAAGGCAGTGCTCCAGCTCCTTCATCTTTGATTGGTTTTTTGGATACTCCAATAACAAACACAATATCATCTATATCTGGAACTCTGGCATGAGGTATAGCAATGCTCATAGGGAGAAATGTGCTGGTAGATTTTTCCCGTTCCATAATGGCGTTTAAAAGCTTTTTAGTATCTTTTAGCCCATTGAGCTTGGCAATATGCTCCACTAATTCTTCATAAATCTCTTTTTTATTTTTTCCCTTAAGAGGGGCAATAATTTCGTCTGGAGCTAAGTAATGTGTTATCTGCATAAAGTGAGCCTCTCCTAACATATAGAGGATATCTATGTCAAACCTCTAAATATCATAGTATTAATGGGTAGTTATTAATGATTAGTCGATGTTTTTCACTACATACTAACGACCATTGACCAATGACTATATAGACTTTGAAATTATTAGTAATAGTTCTTTTGGGAATATGCCAAAATACAGAATGGTTATTATTGTTATGGTAAGAACTGCAACAATTGCTGGATTTGTCAGATCAAACTCAGGTTCTTCTTTGTCAGCAGAGAAGTACATAACCATAATAGGCCTTAAATAATAGAAAGCTGAAATTACAGTATTAAATAAAGCTATTATTGTGAGCCAGATGAAACCGGATTTAATGGCAGTCAGGAAGATATAGTATTTAGCAAAAAAACCTATGGTTGGTGGCATTCCAAGTAAGGACAGAAGTGATAAAGAAAAACATGCAGCTAAAAATGGCCTTTTTCTTCCCAACCCTTTAAGCTGGTTTATCTCCGTATGTTCGATCTTTCCCAGACCCATTTCAATTACCACTGCAAATGCAGCAATTGTCATAAAGGTATAAGCAATTAAATAGAACATGATTGCATTATTAACTCCTGATGGATCTGATGTGATAGCTGGTAAAACAACCAACATATATCCGGTATGTGCAATTGAAGAATAAGCAAGCATCCTCTTTATATTATCCTGAACTATTGCAGCAAGATTTCCAACGCACATTGTAATAACACTTATTACCCAGATAACATTGATCCATAGATCAGAACTTGTTCCTAAAATCATGATGGCTATTTTCAGGAACGCTATAAAAAAAGAGATCTTTACAGTTGTTGCCATAAAAATAGTGATAGGAGTAGGTGCACCATCATAAACATCTGGCGCCCATGCATGAAATGGGACAGCTGCTATTTTAAAGGCAAAACCTGTAAGTATCAGCCCTATGCCAAATAAACAAAAATGTCTGCCTTTACTAGACAACACATCTCCTATTCGTTCATGTATGATTGTAAAATCAAGGCTTCCAACACTTCCAAATATAAAGGCTATTCCCATAAGCAGAAATGCAGAGGCAAAGATGCTTAAAAGAAAATATTTAATAGAAGCTTCATTGGATGTATCCCGATGTCTTAAAAAACCTATCAGCACATATGAGGTGATTGAAATTATTTCAATACCTATAAAAAGTGTTAGAAAGTTTCCTGATGCTGTAAGGCAAGCCATTCCAAAGATTGAAAACAGTATCATGCCATAGTATTCAGATATTTTAACATCTCGGGCTTTTAAATAAGGGATTGATATTAGAATTATTAGCGCTGTTGAAATTAAGATTAATAACCATGAAACCAAAGTAAACCGGTCAGCTACTATAAGATGTTCAGGCGCCAAATTGCCAAGCCATGTTGTAACATCATTAAAGCCAAGCCATTTCGTCCATATAAAGATCAACGCCAGAATAATTGTGATAATTGATATAACAGGCGCAATTTTTATGAAATCTTTTTTAATAAACACAGACAATAGAGTTATTGCTATGGCGATTATCAATATCCCTATCCACACATAGTAGATGTTAAGAGAACCAAGATATTGTAAAAACAATGCCATGTAAAAATCCTTTTAAGCCATTAGTCGTTGGTCGTTGGTAGTTGGTCGCTTACATTTATTTTATGCGCATCTGGTGTTGTTATTGTTTCAACTCTTTTTGAGAACGCCATAAAAAGATCTGCTGATCTTTGAATGCTGCTCAACCATGGTCTTGGGCATATTCCAATCGCAAATATCAAAATAATAATCGGCAGGAGCACAAAGTATTCGCGTATTTCAAGGTCAGGAAATTTAAGAAACTCCTCTGATTTTAGCTTTCCCAAAAACATGCGCTGAATAAGCCACAACATATATATGGCTGATATTACTATTCCTGAAATAGCGCATGATGCATAGATAGTCTGAGTTTGGAATGATCCAAGCAATATTAAAAATTCACCTACAAAATTATTTAGCAAAGGCAATCCCATTGATGATAGAGAAACAATAATAAATGCCGTGGTTAATACTGGCAGGGCTTTGGCTAAGCCGCCATATTCAGATATCTCCCTTGTTTTGTATCTTTCATAGATCATCCCAAGCATAATAAACAAAGCGCTGGTTGAAAGCCCGTGATTCAGCATTTGCAATACAGCTCCTTCAACTGCTTCAATCTGTAATGAGAAGAGCCCTAACATAACAAAGCCCAGATGAGATATGGATGTATATGCAATTAATCTTTTAAAATCAGGCTGCACCATTGCAACAAGCCCGCCATAAATAATGCTGATAACAGCAAGTGTTAACATGATTGGGGCAAACTTTGCTGTAGCAAGAGGCAGGATTGGTATGATCAGTCTGTAGAAACCATATGTCCCCATTTTAAGTAAAACTCCGGCAAGAATAACGCTTCCAGCTGTAGGTGAATCTGAGTGTGCATCAGCAA
>CAZLRI010000044.1:0-11415 GCA_964561745.1 uncultured Pseudobdellovibrionaceae bacterium
CCCGTGCCGCCACACAGCTAACCCCGCGCCAGATGCGCTTCGGTAATCGCTTACGTTTGACAAAGCTAAGGATGCACAATGCCGTGTTGTAGTTGCTTGAAAATTTTTTGTGCTTGGGTTTTTGTTTTTGATTTAGGTCCAGATGAATCAATCACATAATCTGCTTTTTCTATTTTCTGGGCAAGCGGCATTTGAGCTGCTATGCGCAAAATAGCTTCCTCTTTTGTTATTCCAATTTTTTTACAGCCCCTTTTTATTTGTGATTCATAATCACATTTGACCACAATAACGAAATCCATATCTTTATCCCATTTTGTCTCAAAAAGCAGGGGGACCTCAATTATTAACATTGGGATATGATTTTTTTTTGCATCAGCAATCTGTTTTAGCAGCTCTTCTTTTACTTTAGGATGAATGACTGATTCAACGAATTTACGTTCATGTTCATCATTGAATATTATATGAGCAAGTGCTTTTCGGTCGATCTTTTTATCTTTTAAGAGGATTTTTCCCCCATACCGGTCAAATAATTGTTTCCATGCTTTTGTCTGGGGTGCAATGACTGTATGTGATAAGAGGTCTGCGTTAATTGACTTTACGCCCATTCCCTCAAACATCCATGCTACTGTGGATTTTCCGGTTCCTACGCCTCCTGTTAAACCAATTAGTTTCATATAAACAGTGTTATTTTAAGATTGATTATTATCCACGTTTTTATTTTCACTAAATGCTTTTCTTAATATATCGATTAGGACAAGGGTCCCGACGTTTCCTAGTAAAATATATTCCTCTATTAATTTTGAGAAATCTTTGTCTTTATCATCGATTGTGATAATTTTTAATGCAAGTTTTGTTGCTTTATCCCAATTTGGAGATAATTTGATGTGAAGTTGTTTTATTGCAGGATCCTCAATCTCCTGTTTTTCCATTGCCCAAGATACAGATTCTACAAAATCATCCATTCCCCAATTTTTTTCTATTTTGTCTTTAGTTGAAATAAGTTTGTTGTAAAGTGATGTATTGTCAGGGGTTTTTTCAAGCGCTTTTTTGTATTTTTTCAGTGCTTTTTCAAATTTGTTTTTCAGAGCTAATTCATCTCCAGCAAGCTCAAGCTGTTCTGCCTTTTTTTTATCTTTATCTAATTTCATTTTTTATCATCTTTCTAGCAAATACTTTTGCCTTATTTCGTTTATATAATTTTTTAGATGGTGTGATTTGAGTTTCAGGTCGTCTTTCCCATTTCAGACGCCGTTTGGGTAGATCCTGTTTTTTTATATGGACTACATTTTTTTTCATACTTTATGGCTTTTAGTCATCCTAATGTTTTCCTATGAGCTGGTCAATTTTTTTGCCAATAATAGAAGTTCCTCTTTTGTGTTAAGCTTTGGTTCATCTAAGACAGCTTCCACTATTTTATTTAGGATAATGCCTATTTGTGGGCCTTCTTCAATTCCTAGGTTTTTTATGTCATTGCCGTTAATAGCAAGGTCTTTTGGTCCAAATGGGGGTTTTTTTTCAAGCTCCTCTATGATTTTCTTTTTTAATCTTAATACACCTTTAATAGCATGGGGGTGTTTGCCACCTCTATTGTCGGCAATTCGCAGGTCAATCAGAGGAAATATAAGATCCTTTCCCACTTTATGTATAAAACGGCGTATGGCTTTTTCGCTGAAAAAAGCTTTGGTTTCAAACATATGGTTATTAATTAGTTTGGTAACTGTATCTATATTTACGCCAATTGTTTCCGCCTTGAGCCTTTTTAATATTTTTTTGGCAATTCTAGCTGAGACAATCTGATGTCCAAAGAATACAATGCGATTTGCTTCCTCATGAAAGCGTGAAGTTACAGCCTTGCCAGTATCGTGGAGAAGGGCTGCAAAGACCAAATTGATCTCACCTTTGTAATCAATAGCTGGATCATCAACAGCAGCGTCAAGCACCCTCATTGTATGGTCATAAACATCTTCTCCAGGTTGTTTATCCTGTCCAATTCCTTTTAGAGTTTCTAATTCCGGAAGAACATGTTTCATAAGTCCGGTTTCATACATTATGCTAAAACCAGAAGAGGGTTTTGGAGCAGATAAAAGTTTTTTTAATTCCTCTGAGATACGTTCTGGTGAAACAGTTTTGATTAGTTTTGCATGGCTTTTCATCGAAGCAAAAGTGTTTTCTTCAATAGTAAGATTAAAGCGGGAAGCAAACTGTATTCCTCGGAGCATTCTTAGCGGATCTTCAACAAAAGCATTAGGAAACACCTGCTTTAAAATTTTGTCTGAAAGATCTTTTTTGCCACAAAACGGGTCAAGAAACTCATTAGTTTTTATGTTTATTGCCATGGCATTGATTGTAAAATCACGGCGATTAAGATCATTCTCAACGCTGATACTTGGATCAAATGAAACATCAAAGTCGCGATGACCCGTACCTGTGGAAAATTCTTTTCTGGGTAAAGAAAAATCGATTGTTAGGTTGGTATTATTGTGCGGAAAAAATTTTACAACGCCAAAGGATTGACCTACGAGCGCAACTTTACCAAATGGCTCAAGGATCTCTTTTATCTGTTGAATTGAAAGCCGACGAACAAGATAATCTATGTCCTTAGTTGTTCTTTTGAGAAGTTTGTCACGAACAACTCCACCAACTTCGTATAGTTCTGCTCCGGAATTTAATAAAGTAGTAAGATATGAATCCATCACTTAAATTGTGTTTATCCTAAGGTAAAAATAAGATTGTCAAAGGTCTAACTCTTGTTGTTATCTGGGAGATAATTAATTACTTCAGCTTCTGATAATGATTTTTGTAGCCAGTTATCAAGAAAAACATTTTGTGTATTTTCTGCTGGCTGTGATTCTTTATTTTCATTTTCCTTTTTTACCAGTCCTACTACATATATCATGTCTCCGTGCCTGATAGGCTCGGAGATTACAGGTGTTTGTTGGTTAAGAGAGAAAATGTTTTCGAAATCCTCCAAGGTGCCACTACCATTTAAAATAGTTTGTCTTTGAGCTAAATCTATTGGACCAAGGCTTTTGAAATCAGCACCTTTGCTTTTGCTGATTTTATCCCAATTTTTGAGAGGCTCTTTTAACAGGCTTTTGGCAAGATCTAATCCTTGACTTTCATCAGCAATCTTTTTTTCTGATAAAAGTTTTTTTGGATTGAACACAACAATATTAAAATACCATTTTGTATTTTCAGGATTTTGCAGCTCTATGCTACCAATGCTTTTAAGTGTTAAAATTTTTTCCAAGTTTTCTAATGCGATATCTTCCCTCATCATTTCTTCATAATTAATGCCATAACGGTTTTGAAAATAGGGCATGTATTGTTGCTTATAAAAGACTGGATCAAACTCGCCGCCACTAAGATTTTTCACCTGTTCTTTAATTGCTGCTGCAAGTTGATTGTCAGGTATAACTATGCCTAGTTCAGAGGCTAGGTTGTTTAACAATGCTCTGCGTATGAGCTGTTGCAATGTCATGTTTTGAGCAAAACTTTTAATATTATCTGAGAGATCCTCACCCGCAAATGCCTTTTTTAGGCGTTCAATGTTCTGGTCATAAAAAAAAGTAAAATCCTCTGTTGGAATAGATATACCGTTTACTACAGCCACAGCTTGGTTGCTTCCCAGCTTACCAGCTGATTTGGTAAGCCGGTTATAACCAAAGAAAAAGGCAAATGAGATAATAATAGCGCCTAGCATTAGCTTTATTATCCAAGATGATGCATGTTTTCTCATTATATCAAGCATTGTTATCTCCAGTTGGGGTTAGTGTTATAAATAGATATTTTAATAACTTTGTTTTGCATAAGTAACGGAAGGGCGTCTATAAATCAACAATTTTGTTGCTATTTCTCAAGTGCTTTGGTACATCACCTTTACTATGATTCTAGATCCAATTTTAGGTTTATTTTCCAATGATTTGGCGATGGATTTGGGTACAGCCAATACGCTGGTATACGTAAAAGGCAAAGGGATTGTTGCTGCAGAGCCTTCTGTTGTTGCTGTTCAAAGGGATAGCAGGGGAATCAAGCGTGTAATAGCGGTTGGTAAGGAAGCTAAAGAGATGTTGGGTCGCACAGCCGGTTCAGTAGAAGCTATCAGGCCGGTTAAAGACGGGGTTATTGCTGATTTTGAAGTTACTGAGGCAATGCTCCGTTATTTTATACGCAAAGCTCACAATCGTAGAACCTTAATCCGTCCGCGCGTTATCGTTTGCATACCTTTTGGTGTTACTGAAGTGGAGAAAAGGGCTGTTCGCGAATCAGCTGAATCAGCAGGCGCAAGAGAGGTTTATTTAATTGAAGAGCCTATGGCTGCTGCAATAGGAGCGGGTTTGCCAATAACAGAACCAACAGGTAATTTAGTTGTAGATATTGGTGGAGGGACAACAGAAGTTGCAGTTATATCAATGTCAGGCATAGTTTTTTCAAAATCTATTAGAGTTGCTGGTGATAAGATGGATGAAGCGATCATACATTATCTTAAAAGAAAATATAATATATTAATAGGAGAGCGCACATCTGAAGCAATAAAAATTGCAATAGGCACAGCATATCCAGATGGAGAAATAAGAACCATGGAAATACGCGGGCGCGATCTAATTGCTGGTGTTCCAAAAACTTTGGAAGTGAATTCCGAAGAAATAAGAGAAGCAATTGTTGAGCCTGTAAATGCGATTGTAGAAGCTGTAAAAATTACACTAGAAAGAACGCCACCAGAACTTTCAGCAGATATTGTTGATCATGGCATAGTTTTAACAGGGGGCGGTGCATTGTTAAGAAATCTGGATACATTGCTGCATGAGGAAACAGGTCTTCCGGTAAGAGTAGCAGATGACCCTCTTACATGCGTTGTCTTAGGTTCTGGTCGTGCGCTTGATCAACTTGACACTTTTCGTGGCATAACAGTAACATAAAAGACAGTGTAGGGCACCTCTAAAAAATGTTCGTTATGAAAAAACATAATCTATGCCAAGACGAGGAAGATGAGCTAAAAAGCGCGGAGGTGTAGCCACAGCGCTACATTGAGTACTTTTTGTGAAATCTGACGAAAACACAGGTCGGAGTATGTTTTTGCAGTAGAAGATAGTTTTTAGATGTGCCCTCTAAATAATCACCACATAATTATTAATACTTGGGCTTACTATGAGCTGGTTTACAGGTAAGAGGAAAGTTTTAAATTTTATTTTACCTCTATTACTTGCCCTGATTTTTTTCTCTTTATCATCTAGAAGAGAAAGAACAGCAACTTGGCATGAAGCTGCGTTAATTAATTTAATTACACCAATCCAACAATCCGTGTCATTTATATCAGGCTTTTTTAGTTCAACATGGTCTGATTATATTGCTTTGGTTAATTTAAAAGATGAAAACAAGGTAATAAAAAATGAGAATGATGAATTAAGAATGCAGCTAATCGGGTTAGAAGAGGAGAGAAAGGAAAATGAGCGTTTGAGATCTTTGTTGGATTATAAGGAATCACAGGATTCTCCTACTCTTATTGCAAGAGTGATTGCAAATGATCCCAGATCTGAATTTAAAAGCATTACAATTGATAAAGGTAAAAATGATGGCATTAAGATCTTTATGCCGGTTATTAGCTCCAAAGGTTTGGTTGGGCGTGTTGGCAAGGTTTCAAAACATGCCTCTCAGGTGCTTCTGATAGTTGATCCAAACAGTGCTGTTGATGTTCAAGTGCAAAGATCACGTGCAAGAGCTGTGCTGATTGGAACAGCAAGAAAGATTGAGCTTAAGGCAGGCGGGTATATTTCGAGATTAGAGTATTTGAGGAGGATGAGCGACATTGCTGAGGGAGATATAATTGTAACTTCTGGGTTTGACCAGATTTATCCTTCAGGCATTCCGGTTGGAACTGTTTATGATATCAAAAACATATCTCATAGTGTGTTTGCAGAATCAGATGTAATTCCTTTTGAGAATTTTGCTGAGCTTAAAGAAGTCTTAGTTTTATTAAAAGAAAATTTAGGTGACTGAATTGAAGCGTTTTTCCTTTTTTATTTTATACGGAATTATAGCCGTAGTGTTAGAAAGTACGCTGCTATCTGATATCCCAAGCTCTAATATACATTTTGATTTTATCCTTTATGCAATCATTTCTTTAGCCCTTCTGGAAGATCAGAGAGGCGTTATTTTTATTGTGTTTGCGCTTGGCATTCTTATGGATACAGTATCTTCTGCTCCATTTGGATTAGCTGTTTTTTCATATTTAATAATATATGGTTTTATAAGAATGATCGTATCCAGAATCTTGATAGAGGCATGGATCGCAAGGTTTGTATGGGTTGGGGTAGCGAGTTTGCTGGAAAAGCTTATTGTAGGGACATTACTATTTATAAGCTATGGATCTTCTCCTGTTATAGATTACTTGTTAATAACAGCACCTTTTCAGGCAGGTTTTGATGCTCTTCTTGGTTTAATATTGGTTCCTTTTCTTATTAAATATTCAGATATAACATGGGATAAAATATTTAAGCCAAAAAAAACTTATTTTAAAAAGATAATTATTTTGTAACTAAGTCAGATGAAACTTAATCAAGAATACACATTAGATTTTGAGAGCCGCTTTAAGTATGTCATTTTTTTTGTAGCCCTTTTTTTTGTTATAGTATTGGGGAGATTGTACTATCTTCAGATTTTAAAGGGTGATGTTTACCGTTTTTTTTCCACAGAAAATAGCATTAAGGAAATGACCATACCTGCTATCAGAGGCATGATTTTGGATAGGAACAGTCAGTCTTTGGTTGAAAGCAGGCCTGCTTTTGACATCGTTATTATTCCCCAATATGTATCAGATAGCGAAAAACTTCTAACTCTTCTGAGTGAAAAAATACAAGTCCCAATAGATAAACTAAGGCAAAAATGGACAATAAGAACAAAACAAGCTTCTTATCAGCCTATAGTGATTAAGGAGGATGCAACCAGAGATGAAATAGCCTATATACTGGCTCGTAAAAGGGTATGGTTTGACATGGAGGATTTGACGACAGAGGATTTTAGAGGAGTTGAAATTGTTGTTCGTTATATGCGCCAATATCCCAATGGTAGGCTGTCACCGCATGTTTTGGGTTATGTAGGAGAGATAGATTCAAGACGGTTAGATGAATATGCTAAGCTATATCCGGGTAAATATATAGCTGGCGACAGAATTGGGATAACTGGAATAGAGGAAAGTTGGGATTTAGAATTAAGAGGAGAAAATGGATATGAGCAACAAATTGTAAATGCAGTGGGACGTAAAGTGAATTTTGAGGGGATTTCAGATCAGTTAGAATGGAAATCAGCTGTGCCAGGCAATAGTCTGGTATTAACCATGGACGCAGATGTTCAGGGGGTTGCTCAAAACTTTTTTGAACAAGGGAATAATGGCAAATATGGTCCTGCAATTTCAAACGGCAAAAAAGGTGCTGCTGTTATGATTGATGTAAATGACGGAGGAATCATTGCTATGTATAGTTCTCCGTCATATGATTTAAATGTTTTAGCTTCGCCAGAAGGAAGCGAATATTGGAGTAAAATTTTAAAAGATCCTAAAAACTATCTGATTAATCGTGCAATTCAGGGTGCATATCCGCCTGCTTCTACTTATAAAATAGTTACAGCGCTTGCAGCTCTTTCTGAAAATGCTGTTAAACCGGACGAGAAAATTAATTGCAATGGTGCAATAATGTTTGGCGGAAGACCTTTCCGGTGTTGGAGAAAGGGAGGCCATGGTGCAATAAGTTTGTATAGAGCTATAGCAGAATCATGCGATGTTTATTTTTATATTGTTGGTCTAAGGCTTGGAGTTGATGCAATAGCAAAATATGCAAAAATACTTGGGCTTGGTTCAAAAACCGGAATAGCTCTTTCGCATGAAAGGAGTGGCTTAGTACCAACATCTGAATGGAAACAAAAGAGGTTTGGTGTTCCATGGCAAGATGGCGAGACGCTTTCAATTTCAGTTGGACAAAGTTATAATCTTGTTACGCCGCTGCAAAATGCCTTGGTTGTAGCACAGATAGCAAATGGCGGAAAACGTATTCAACCACATTTTGTAAAGAGCGTTATTGATGTTAGTGGAAAAGAGAAGTACAAATGGGAAGTTCAATTATTTGAAGATGAAGGAGATATAGATATTCCTAAAGATGTATTAGCCCGTGTGCGTGAAGCAATGAAAGGCGCTGTAAAAGAGCCGGGTGGAACTGCTCACAGGTTGAGCAGGCTTAATATTTCTATGGGCGGGAAGACTGGAACTGCCCAGGTTGTGGCTCTGGATAATGCAAGTGGTTGTAAGGGAGATGATTGTAGAGATCATGCATGGTTTGTTGGTTTTGCACCAGCAGATGAACCAAGAGTTGCAGCAGCTGCAATAGTTGAACATGGCGGATTTGGAGCGTCAGCAGCAGCTCCTATTATTGGAGCTATGTTTGAAAAATATTTTAAAAATGAATCAAAGGTTAACTCAACAACCGATCGTTAGTCAGTAGTTTTTGAACCATCGACTAACGACCAGATTTATGGATCATAAACAAAGAAAAATAAATTGGTCCCTGTATATTATAACAGGAATAATATTAGCTATTGGATTGGTTAATCTTTATAGTGCTGCGTATTTTTGGGGCGAGGAAGGGATTCCTTCTCTTTTCTGGTCCCAGCTTGCATGGATATTGATAGGCTTATTTTTAATGATTATTGCAACTTTTACAGACTACAGAATCTTTAACCGATTCGCATTTTATATTTATATATTTATTAACGTGTTGCTCTTGGTTTCTCTGCTATTTGGAAAAATTGTTAAAGGAACAGCAGGGTGGATTCAACTTGGACCAGTATCGTTTCAGCCCACTGAATTTGCAAAAATAGCTTGTGTTATTGTGTTAGCCAAATTTTATAGCGAACATCCAGCCCCAGAGGGGTTTTCATTAAAAGATATGGTACGCCCGGCTGTTTTAATAGGCATTCCGTTTGTTATTATTGTGTTGCAAGGTGATATGGGGTCATCTCTGTTTTTTATCCTTATTTTTACGACCATTGCGTTATTTGTTAAGATACAGAGAAATAGCCTAATCTTATTGTTAGTTGTAGCTTTGATATCAGGAGGGCTTGTATATCAGTTTGGATTAAAAGATTATCAACGTTCCAGAATTTTAAATTTTGTAAATCCAGAGCAGGATATAAGAGGTTCTGGTTATCATTTGGTTCAATCAAAAATTGCGGTTGGATCAGGAAAATTTTTTGGCAAAGGTTATCTAAAAGGGAATATAAACAAGCTGAGATATTTACCTGAACGACACACAGATTTTATATTTCCGGTTTTTGCAGAAGAGTGGGGATTCTTGGGTTGCCTCATTCTTATTATGCTTTACGCAGCTTTGATATTTGTTGGTGTTGAGATTGCAAAGAAAGCGCGGGATCGCTTCGGTATTTTATTAAGCATGGGAATTATTGCCATGTTGTTTTGGCAGATTGTTATTAATTTAGGAGGTGTTTTGGGCCTAATGCCGCTAACTGGTGTTACTCTTCCATTGATGAGTTATGGCGGATCATCAATGATAGCTGTATTAATAGGGGTTGGTATATTGCAGAATGTTGATATGCGAAGATTTATGTTTTAAAGAAACGCACCATTAGTTCATGGCGCTCGAAGTTGCGGGTTGTCATCCTCCGACTTGACCTGCCCGCCATGCACGTCCTACGACTTTGCAAGGCGATGCGGGCGGGTTGGAGGATCCAGAAAAACTGGATTGTCCAATCAAGTTGGACAATGACATCATAACTGTAATTTCAACTGTCATGAATTACTAGGTCTCTGGTAATTTTATTTTTATCTTAAGGATAGGCACAAGTCTTTGATCAATATTTTGTTGAAACTAAAAAATATATATGTATAAAAGATAGATTATTTTACATAAATCATAAGGTTCTATTTTACTTAAGGAGGAATAATGGCTGGCGAACATGTACTTAACATAAGTGATCATAATTTTGACGAAGAGGTTTTGAACTCAGATCTGCCAGTATTAGTAGACTTTTGGGCTCCTTGGTGCGGTCCTTGTATGGCTTTGGGCCCAGTGATTGAAAATGTTGCAGCTGAACAAGCTGGTAAAATTAAAGTTTGTAAAGTGAATGTTGATGATTCTCCAAGTATAGCAGCTAGGTTTGGTGTTAGAAGCATACCCACCTTAGTATTGATTAATAATGGCGAAATTATAGATCAGGTTGTTGGAGGTGTTCCAAAAGGTATTATAAACGAATTGCTTAAAAAGGTGTAGTTGTTGAATAAACAAAGGGTTGGCGCTTATAGTTAAAGTGGTTTATTATATTATTTGTGATTTTTAGAGTTAAATCAAACATCTTGACTTTTTCTCTATATTTATCTAGTGCTTCGTCAATTCAATTATAGATGATAGTCAGTAAGAATTGAATTGTTATGAGCACTTGTGCAAGTTCTCAAAAGTTGAGGTAAAATCGGGGTCAGGTCTCATTTAAAATCAAAATCGAGACCAGACCCCATATTATAACCTCAACTTTTGAGAACTTACGAAATAAATAAATAATAAAGGACCCTTAGCTCAGTTGGTTAGAGTACTTCCTTGACATGGAAGGGGTCACTGGTTCGAATCCAGTAGGGTCCACAAATATTATGCAGTACTGTAGTTGTGATAAGATTTTTATGGCAAACAAAGATAACAAATTAGAGTTAGATAAAATTAGACATTCAGCCGCACATATTATGGCAGATGCGGTAAAACGTCTTTATCCGCATGTAAAGCTTGGTATTGGACCAGCGGTTGAAGATGGATTTTATTATGATTTTGAAGGATTGAAAAATTTTTCAGAACAGGATCTTGAAAAACTTGAAAAGTTAATGAAAGAGATAGTTGCTGAGAATATTCCTTTTGTAAAAGAAGATGTTTCAAAAAAAGAAGCTATTAAGCTTTTTGAAAAAAATAAAGAGATATACAAAATAGAGTTAATCAATGATTTGGAAGGCGACACAGTTACCTTATATCATCATGGTAAATTCACAGATTTGTGCAAAGGTCCGCATGTTGCAAATACAGGAGATATCAAAGCATTTAAGTTGCTTAAGGTAGCTGGAGCATATTGGCGAGGGGATGAAAAAAATGCTCAGTTAGTAAGGATATATGGGGTTGCTTTTGCGAAACAAAACGATTTGGAAGAACATCTTAATCTTCTAAAAGAAGCGGAGCTTCGTGATCATAGAAAAATTGGCAAAGATTTAGATCTGTTTAGTACAATGGAAGAATATGGTGCAGGGCTTGTCCTATGGCATCCAAAGGGTGGTAGAATCAGATGTGCAATTGAAGATTTTTGGCGAAAAGAGCATATGAAAAATGGGTACGAGGTTGTATTTACTCCTCACATGGCTCGCCTTGATATGTGGAAGAA
>CAZLRI010000045.1:0-11220 GCA_964561745.1 uncultured Pseudobdellovibrionaceae bacterium
GTGTGAAACTACCTCCCATTGCTACAATCGGTCATTTTGTTTTGCGGGAGCTATAGATAATTTAAAACCAACAACAAAATATCATTGATTAATGACAGATGCTTAATGCCTGATTGTTTTTTTGATGATATTTATGTCTTCTTGAAGAGCACTATTTTCTTTAAGAAGGGACTCGATTTTTTTACATGCATGCATAACCGTTGTATGATCCTTTCCTCCAAACTTGAGACCTACCTCAGGAAATGATGATTGAGTTAGTTTCTTACAAAGATACATGGCAATTTGGCGTGGATATGCCAAAGTCTTTGTTCTCACAGGTGATTTTAAGTCTGAAATACTAACCTTGTAAAAATCAGCCACAGTTCTTTGAATTGCTTCAATTGAGAACACTGTTGGTTTATCCTGAATGATGTTTTTTAAAACCTCTTTTGTAAGGTCTAGATTAATTGTGGATTTTGTCAAAGAAGCAAATGCATATAAACGGATAAGCGATCCTTCTAATTCCCTTACGTTTGATTTTATAGAACTTGCCAGAAACATTGCAACATCATCAGGACAGACTATGTTTTCAGCTTCAGCTTTTCTTTTTAATATTGCTACTCTGGTTTCCAGATCTGGTGGTTGGATGTCGGCAATTAAACCCCATTCAAATCTTGAACGTAGGCGGTCTTCGATTCCAGGAATCTCTTTTGGTAACTTATCGCTTGTAATTATTAGTTGTCTTTGAGAATCATGAAGGGCATTAAATGTGTAGAAAAATTCATCCTGTGTTCTTTCTTTGCCTGCGAGAAACTGGATGTCATCAATAAGAAGAACATCAAGATGTTCCCTGTATTTTCTTCTAAGCTCAGGCATTTTATCATAGCGAATGCCGTTTATTACTTCGTTAGTAAATGTCTCGGAACTCACATATAGTATAGTAGTGTCTGGCCTTTGTTGTGATATTTGAAGACCAATTGCATGTAATAAATGTGTTTTACCAAGTCCAACACCGCCATATATAAACAAAGGATTATAATGTCCGCCCGGCAGATCAGCTACAGCCATACAAGCTGCATGAACAAACTGATTTGAAGATCCAACCACAAATCTATTAAATGTATATTTAGGATTTAAGTTTGCTATGGTTTTTGCCCGAGGCAAAGAAGCTGGATCAGGTATTTTTGCTATGTGTTGAGATGAAATTGTTTGAGCCTCAGCAACTTCGTAGCAGATCTTTAAACTTTTTTGAGTTATTTCGGAAAGCTCCTGATGAATAAGGTCGCTATAATAATCGTTTATCCAATCTGCTACAAACTTGTTTGGAACTAATAATGTGAATTTTTCATCTGAAATATCAGCATTAAGAATTGGCTTAATCCAAGTATTGTAATTTAACTCACTGATTTTACTTTGGATTTTCTCTTTTAGCTGGTTTAGGATTGGTAACATATGACCTAAGTATTCACAATTATATCCACAGCTGTGGATATCTAGGAACTGTTTTTCTTTTGTTAAGTGTTAAAAAAGCTTTACTATATACATAGTTATATATATGGTTGAAAACTCTTGCACTTTTTTAAAATACATGAATTAAAAGAATTCAAATTACAAAGATTAGGGAATTCCTAGTAATAGAATCAAGAGTTTGCAAGAGAAAATTTGTAATATGATAAAATGAGTATTTTGTTTAATTATAATAGTAAGTTAGAAAGCACATAAGATGTAGACGAGAGGTTGTCATGAAAAGGACTTATCAGCCAAGCAAAAGACATAGAAAGCGCGTCCACGGTTTTCGTAAAAAAATGCGGTCCCCTGGTGGAAGAAAAACCATTTCAAATAGGAGAAGGCAGGGAAGAGCAAAGTTGACCCAAGTTTAATCTCATTAGCTTTTATAGTTAATAGGGTTGACCGCAATTTGCGGACAAGGGCGAGGACTGTTTTTAAACACAATATTTATGTTGTTGCCCAAAAGTGCGCAAGCTCAACAGGATAGGCTCAAGAGCTTGATCAATTTAATTTTCATCAAGGCTTGTCATCCCGCATTTTTCTCCAGAGGCGGATAAGGTCCGGAATGACAAACAATAACATAGATGAAAAATAAATTTTCAAAGCACCAGAGATTTATATGCCATGTTTTAAAAAACAGGACAAAATCCTTTGTGCTCAAGAATTTTTAAGGGTTAAAAAGGATGGTGTTCGCGCTGGAAATAAAAACCTTCTTCTTTTATTTTTAAAAACAGATTTTACAAGGCTTGGATTAATTGTTTCTAAAAAAGTTGGAAACGCTGTTGTTCGAAACAGGATTAAAAGAGTTCTTCGCGAACATTTTCGCATAAACAAAGAAAAATATCCTCAAGGGGATTGTGTTTTTATTATAAAAAGTATAGCTGCAAACCTGACCAATTCTGAACTTAGAAAATCTCTGGAAGATATGCTTGCTTGTGTTAAATCAACAAACAAAAGCTAAAATGCCGCGGAGCTAATAATTTTTAAGATGAAAAGGATATTTTTAAAATTGCTGTTTGTATATAAATACACTGCAGCATTGTTTATTGGAGGAAGGTGTAGATTTTATCCAACCTGTTCTGAGTATGCCTTGCATGCGGTAAAAAAACTCCCACTACATAAAGCGATTTATTTAATAATAAAGAGGATTTTAAGGTGCAATCCTTTGTTTCAAGGAGGGGTTGATTTTTTGCCATAAGTTTTTTAAGTCAGCCAGCGCTTGGATAGAGATTTTTAATGATTAGCCTGAGAAAGGATTATAATATGAAATCAGAGTATAGGGGAATTGTTGCAATCGTGTTGAGTGCGATTGTTTTTGTCCTTTGGTATACGGTTTTTTCACCACCAGAAAAAACACAAAACATCCAACCTCCTAATCAAAATACAATAACAGAAGGCAGCACAGTAGATGTCAAAGCTGATGTGGTAAATAATGACATCGTACAAAAGGCTGTAATGCCGGAAATTATAGATGTTCAGGCAAACATTCCTGTTAAGGAGTCTTTGCTTAGGAACCGATTTATTAAAGCAATGTTTACAAATAAAGGAGCGGTTCCTCTGTCGTGGATACTTACATCTTATGATGAAGATATAGAAAAGGATGGAAAAAAAGTTACAGTTCCTGTTGATTTAGTTCCTGCGGTAATTGGAAGCGATCCAGCTCTTAATGTTACATTTACAGATTCTAATTTTGATGTTCCAAAAAATCCAACATATAAATTAATTGAAAGCACTGAAAGATCATTGACATATTTGTGGAGCTCAAAAGAAGTAGATGTAAAAAAGACAATTTTATTAGATGAAAATAGCTATCTTGCCGATGTTTTTATAGAGGTTTTTAATAAGACAAATAAGGCATTAAACGAAAGGTCGGTTCTTACTTGGAGCGGTGTTTCAGTTCAGCCAAAGTCTCGCGGTTTTTTAGGGATGTTTCAGCAGCCAGTAAATAATCAGAGAACTCCAATATATTTTATTAATGGATCGGTAAATAGATTAACAAACTTAAAAAAGATTTCCGAACAAGAGGATTTAACCGGCAGTGTTTACTGGTGTGGTCTCGAAAGCAGATATTTTCTATCAGCGATTATTCCCAGAGAACAAAACTCACAGCTTACAGCAGAGTTTGGTGCAAAGCAGGCAGAGAATAAAGATACTTTTTTATATAGCGGAGTTGCTTTAGCCAACACAATAATTTCTCCAAAGGAAAAAGCGGTTCATAAATTTGCTGTTTATTCTGGTCCAAAAGAGATTCATCAGCTTAAGGCAGTTGGTATTAGACTTGACGAATCCATTGATTATGGATGGTTTACTATTATTGCAAAACCAATGCTTTATTTACTGGATTTTTTTCATGCAATAGTCAGAAACTATGGCGTTGCTATTATCCTGCTGACCATTTTTATCAAACTTCTGTTGCATCCAATTAATAAAAAATCAATGAAGTCTATGAAGCAGATGCAGGCGTTGCAGCCCAGATTGAAGGAGCTTCAGAAAAAGTATGCTAATGACAAAACGCGGCTTAATACTGAAACAATGCAGTTATTTAAGGCACATAAAGTTAATCCAATGGGAGGCTGTCTTCCAATGCTATTGCAGTTTCCAATTTATATAGCCCTGTATAAAGTTTTATGGAATTCAATAGAGCTTTATCGCGCTCCATTTTTCTGGTTTTATAAAGATCTTTCAGCTCCAGATCCATATTATATTACCCCGCTTCTTTTAGGTGTTGGAATGTTTTTACAGCAAAAGATGATGCCATCTGCTACTGCTGATCCAATGCAGCAAAAAATGATGATGATAATGCCGGTTATGTTTACCGTGTTTATGTTGTTCCTGCCGGTTGGACTTGTGCTTTATATATTAGTTAATACAGCAATGAGTGTTACGCAGCAGTGGATGTATAATCATAATATCAGATATAGAGATCTTTTAAAAGGAGACTTTAGATTGTTAAAAGCAGCGTTTGCCAAAAATAATTAAGTTGATGACGCAGACGCTCCTTGGATCGTTTTGATAAAAGTAAATACGTTTTCCAAGGGGGTTTGTGGTAAGATTCCATGTCCAAGGTTTGCAATATATCCTGCAAATCCATTTGCTTCTTTAAGCATATTTTTAGTTTCTTTTTCCACAACATATTTTGATTTTAAGAGAATTTCAGGGTCAAGGTTTCCCTGTACGCCCATTCGTGCCCCAACTTTTTTTATAGCATCTTTTAGCAAGGTGTTTGAACCAATGCTTATAACTTTAGCGTTGGAGTTAATCATGTCATTAATCAGCAAGGAAGATTGTTTGACAAATAAGATGCTTGGAATTTTTTGATGATGGATCTCTTTTATTATTTTTTTAATAAAAGGAAGTGAGAACTTTTGATATTGGTCTGAAGAAAGAAGCCCGCCCCATGTATCAAAAATCTGTATTATATCGCAACCAGTCCGAATCTGTTCTAGGGCATGGTCAATAACTGCGTCTGTTATTTTATCCAAAAGATTGGATAAAAGAGATGGCGTTTGTTTTAGCATCTCCAAAGCATTGTTGAATGTTCCACTACCACCTTCAATCAAGTAACAAGCAAGCGTCCACGGGGAGCCTATAAATCCTATTAGAGCAGCTTCTCCATTTAAGAGCTGTTGGATATTTTGTATTGATTCAAACAGAAAAGGCATTGCTCTGCTGGATTTGGGGACATCAAGCCCATCGATTTCCCCTTTTGTTCTTATTGGATATTCGAACTTTGGTCCAAGATCTGTATCAAATTGTAATTTTGGACCCATGAATGAAATTGGCAAGAGGATATCTGAAAATACTATAACAGCATCAACTCCAAATCTTTTCCAAGGTTGAAGCGATGCTGCAGTTATAAGATCAGATGATTTGCAAATTTCCAGAAATGAATGTTGTTGTCTTAGTTCGCGATACTCAGGCAAGTATCTGCCCGCTTGTCTCATAATCCATACAGGCGGGCGATCTGGTTTTATTAAGTTGCATGCTGCAAGAAAACGCTTTCGAGAGTTCATAGTATTAATGTTTGTCATTCTGGACTTTAGAGTTGTCATTCCGGACTCGATCCGGAATCTAGTTTTTCTAGATCCCGCATCAAGTGCGGGATGACAATCTTGATCGCACCCTCAATATTGAAATAAGAAGTGCAGGTAATAACAAAAGTAATACGGCATAAATATTAAGAGAAGGTTTTATAGGCGCTATTGTGCTTCCACTGCTGCCACATCCTCCAGAACTTCCACCGCCGCTTCCACATGTAGTTCCACTATAACAAGATGAATTGGCGCTTATTGTCTGAATTGCAGCAAGGGCATTAACCTTTCCGTAACCATATGTATTATTAGGGCTGGTTGAGCTAACTCGAACCGGAGTTGCTGTTGTTGTTAAGGCTGTCCAGACATCACTTGTTGTAAGACAATTATTTTTTTCTAATAGCAAGGCTACAATTCCAGCTACATGAGGGCTGGACATAGATGTGCCTTCAAGTTTTAAGTGAGTTGAATCACCTTTAACAACAGAACTATAAAACGCAGAGCTTCCACTGGCCAGCGTTGATATAATTGGTTCTCCCGGAGCAACCAAATCCGGTTTTATCCTGTAGCTTGTTCCTTCTTCGCCAGTTGGCCCGAGGCTTGAGAATAAAGAGATGTCTCCAGCCGTGCCTCCGGTGCCACCAGTTGAAGAGTTGTATTCAGTTTGGCTTTGCACATTTCCGTTCATGTCTGTCCATGTCCCACGATCCATGTAAGATCCAACAGTAATAACCCCTGACGCTGTCCCGGGTATTGTCATTGTTTTGTTGGAATCTCCATCAGCTAATTGATAGCCATCTGCGCCAACAACCGGGGTTGGTGAAAGATTCTGAAAGAAATCCACAATTGCCGTTTGATCAGGGTATAGCCACATATCACCAGCACATGATCCGATTGTCCCGCGAATAATAATATCAAAATAATATCCAGTTGTTGAATTTGTTATATCTGTCCAACTACCAGTGGTTGTTGGTCCTATAAGAACAAGTGCGTTGGGTCGGTCATTCTGTGTATTTTGAGTGTATGTATAAACATCTACTCCAACCTTGCCGTCAGGTGTTTGCTTATCAAGGCTTGTTTGATCAGATGAAAAATCGATTTGAGTTGTCTTTAGGTTTGCATTTGCAGCGTTATATTCATCAGCAACATCATGTCGATATGCCATAACCTGCAATTGAGCAGCTCTGCATTCATCAGTATTTGCAAGCCAGATGTCTGCAACAGCATAATTACTATAAGCGGAAATGGCAGTATTGAAAATAGCTACCTTCCAGCCATTTGAAGATCCGGCACTTACATTAATTGGAGCATGAATGCCTCCAAGATCAGTGCTTATGCCAGATTCGTAGTTTACGTTTTCATTACCAGCAGCATTAACGATAATTCTTCCCTGTTGCCCTGATACAGCGCTGTTTAATCCCTCTTCCAACAAAGATGTGTTATCATGGGCACCTAAAGAGGTTCCTAAAGACAGATTTATAACAGAAGGCATGTCTAAGGAGGTTGCTTTTGTAAATATTGCAGAAACATCTTCAAGTACAGTTGTGGAAAAAGATGTGCTTGATGGATCACTTGGATCAGCATTTGTAGCAGCATTAAACGCAAATGCAATAAATGACTGTGGCGCAACACCTTTATATGTTGCGTTTGCACCAGCAGCAATTCCTGTTACATGTGTGCCATGTCCGTAGTCTGCTGATCCACTATCAGAGATTGAACAGGAATCATCATCTATTGTTGATTTTGTGCATTGAAGTGTACTGCCAGATGATGTTCTTTCTTGCATGTAACATATTCTGGTTGTTTGGTCTGAACCAAGAAAATCAGCATGACTCCAATTTATGGCACCATCCACTACTCCAACAAGAACATTTCTTCCATTATAAGCCTGAGTAAGTCCGGTTCCTGCCTGCACGCTTGCAACGCCAGTATAGTTTCTTGCTTCGTTCATCTTTGCAGCCATTGGCTTTGCAGCTTCCATGTATATTATTTCTTCTGATTCTGAAATATCATAAAGGGAATCCACAGGAATTGTTACAGACATAATCTGCCCAATAACTGCCTTTGTTTTTCCGCCAACCTCTTCTATGTTTTGAGAAGTGATTTCAGGATCTAAACTTTTTACTAAGCAATCAACTGTAGGGACATCCACATCTTCTAATGACATTGCTTTTCCAAGAACAGCTTTCCCAATATATGGATCTGATTCTGTAATACGCAAAAACCCGTCCATTTTATTAAGATCAGCTTTGCTGGCGCTAGGAACAAATGATGCAACAATAAGTATAACAAATATTACCAATGTTTTTTTCATATTATTATCTCCTTTTAATAGACATGGGAATAGCGAGCTCCATTACTTTTACAAACTCTATTTTAGCAACCTTTGGGACATCTCCTGCCCGCACAGTGCCGGTTGCAATAGAACCGATTGTGCTTCTAGTCATAAATCCATTAACAAACAGAACTCTATTTTTATTGTCAGATATTTTGCCATCTGTTTTTATCATAATCTCAAAACTTCTTGCCAGATCATTTTCTTGATATGCTGTCAGCCATGCTTGTTTAAGCCTTCCATCAAGCTTATTCCATTCCACAGAATTTTGAAATCGCGAGGCTTTAATGATACGTGCTTGCTGGGGAGAAGGAGAAGGCGTGACGCAAGATAACAACAAGGTTGATGCAGTAATTAATAATATAAAGGCGTATTTATACATAAAGTTAAAATACTATAAATGTAACAAGCGAAAAATTCTACAAAATTATGGCATTTTAACTTTTAGTTAGCATTTTTTGTTAAAAAATATGTAAAACAAAAGGGACGCTTCTCTCATCTTTTTCCCTCATCTAGTAAAATGAGCTTAACTTTAAAGAGAGAAGCGTCCTTAGGGGAGTTATTTATGTGGTTCTAAGATTTTTACTTCAACTCTCCGGTTTTGATACATGTTTTCTTCAGTTGTATTTGGCACAAGAGGTCTGGATCTGCCATATCCTATTGTGCTTAATCTTGATTGATCAATTCCTTTTGAAACAAAATAATTATAAACGGATTTTGCCCTTCTTTCAGAGAGTTTTTGGTTATATTCGTCTGTTCCTCTGATATCACAATGTCCCTCAATGCGAACTTTAAGATTAGGATCGTTTTTTAGGGTTTTGATATCTTCATCAAGTATTGGATAGCCAGAAGGTTTTATAATAGCTTTGTCAAAATCAAAATTAACGCCTCTTAAAACTGTAACATGCACAACCCGATCAGGACAATTTACACACCTAGCTGAACAACCAACAGCAGCTGCAAAAGCTGCCAACATTAGGATTGCAATTAATAAGGAAAGTTTTCTCATATACAGCCTCCATTTCTTTGTTTACGCGAGCATGGAGGGGTTTTGCCACTAATTTATATTAAAATCAAGTGGTAAGCGCGGATAACTACAATTAATCAATTAAGAATTATACAAATTTGTTGATAAATATCTTTCACCTGTATCTGGCAGCATGACAACAACAGTTTTCCCCTTATTTTCAGGGCGGTTACATACTGTAAGAGCAGCCCAAAGAGCAGCGCCAGATGATATTCCAGCAAAGATGCCCTGTTTTTTTGCCAGATTTCTTGCTGAGGATTCAGCATCATTAATAGAGACCTGAATTATTTCATCATATATCTTTGTGTTTAATATCTTTGGGACAAAGCCAGCGCCTATTCCCTGAATAGGATGTGGTCCGGGCGCTCCACCAGACAAGACTGGTGAAGAGTCGGGTTCTACTGCAATAATTTGAACAGTTTTTTTGAGGGTTTTAAGCTTTTCGCCAACACCTGTAATTGTTCCGCCTGTTCCAACTCCAGCAACAAAGATATCTACAGCCCCTTGTGTTGCATCCCATATTTCAACACCTGTTGTTCTTCTGTGCATCTCAGCATTTGCAGGGTGTTCAAACTGATTAGGCATGTAAAAATCAGGATGAGCTTCTTTGATCTTTCTTGCTTCCTCTAAGGATCCTTTCATTCCTAATTTCCCGGGGGTTAATACTGTTTCAGCACCAAGCGCCAACATGATCTTTCTTCTTTCAATGCTTGTGGAATCAGGCATTGTAAATATTGCCTTATATCTTTTTGCTGCTGCGATAAACGCCAGAGCAATGCCGGTATTGCCAGACGTGGCTTCTAATATTGTACTATTTTGTTTTAGCTCTCCGCTTTTTTCCCCTGCTTCAATTAAAGCCAAACCCAGACGATCTTTGACACTATGAAGAGGGTTAAATGATTCTAATTTTGCCAAAAGAGTTGTATTGCAGCCAGTAAAGGCATTGTCTAGCCTGACCAAAGGAGTTTTCCCTATGATTTGAGTGATATTTTCATATATAGATAACATATGTATTGCCTCCTTTGTGTTGCATAATGGAGAACTGTTTTTTATACAACTATAAACATATATGAAGAAAAACACTAAAAAAAGAGGCTGGTATTTATATGTTTTGAAATGCTCGGACAATACTTTGTATACCGGAATTACAAATGATTTAGAAAGACGGTTAGAGGAGCATAATTCAGGGCATGGATCAAAATATACAAGGGCAAGAAAGCCATCAGAGATAATTTTTTATAAAAAATGCAGATCAAGATCAGATGCACTAAAACAAGAGGCATATGTAAAATCTCTGCCCAGAGATGAAAAATTCGACTATATAAATGAAGCCAAAGACAAGCCAGAGCTCCAGACAAAACAATTTTGTGTAAGAAACGAAGGGTTTGTTTGTGTTAATTGTGGCAAAGATGTTAAGCCAACAACCTGCGGCACGCCTAGAAACCATTGTCCTTTTTGCCTTTGCTCCTCGCATGTGGATATTAATCCAGGTGATAGAAAGAATGAGTGTGGGGGGCTTATGATTCCTGTTGGAGTGGTTTTAGGTTCAAAAAAGGGCAAGGCAGTTGTTCATAAGTGCGAAAGATGTGGCAAAGAAATCAGCACAAAGGTTATTCCAGATACAGATATTCAGGCTGATAATTTTGATCTTATTGTTGAGTTGTCTGCCAAAGGTTTTAAAAGCAGGTCAAAAAGATAAAAAGACTGTTAAAAATCTATGGTGGCTGTGAGCCTGAGCCCCCAACCAAGGTTGGCATTGTCTGTTGGAATAGGTTCTATTAACGAGCCAGGATCTATAACTCCCACTTCTATATTATATTCTCTACCTGGAACAAGAATTCCGCCCTCAAGGGTTGTATAAAGGTATTCAAAGAATTTTGCTTCTACAGAAAGATCAAATTCAAGACCATACCATCTTTTAAAGATTGTATTTGCTGTTTCAGAAACAATGGGAAGATTGGCTGTTCCTATTACCTGTGAAAAATCAATATTAACATTTTTCTTAGGTGCCCATGCTGTAATAATTTTTCCACCTACTTTAAGCCAATCGCAGCCTGGCACGCTGTCTGAAATATTGAACTCATGTTTGTAACCAGCTGTAAAATATATGGCATTGTTTACAAAATTTCCTGTAATCCATTGACCTCCACCAAGCTTTGCAGTTGTGCCTGGTGCATATGCAGGTTCTCCATAGTATGATGGCGAAGTTCCAAGCGGTCTGTTAAACATTAAAAGAGCTATTTGATAATCAGGTCTAAATCCAAGTTGTGTAATTTTACCTGAAAGCGAATGCCCATCTCCTTCAGCATATCCAGCCTCAACATCCCATTGTCCACCCC